>WFUK01000111.1 GCA_015485015.1 Paracoccaceae bacterium
CGGCAAGGCCCTGGTGGCGCGGCGGATCCACGGAGCGTCCGAGCGCCGCGCCGCGCCGTTTGTCAGCGTCAATCTGGCGCGGGAGCCGGATATGATGCAGGCGCTAATGGGCGCGTGGGAAAAGGTTGGTGACGGGGTGCTGTTTCTCAACGCGCTCAGCCGCTTGGATAATGCGGCGCGGGCAGCCCTGATGGAGACCTACGGGGCGGGCTTCAAAGGCCGGATTATTGCGGCTTGCGGGCAGGAAATGTCCGAAATTATCCGCGAAGACGGCGCGCGGGCGGATTTCTTTTACCGCCTGAATATGCTTGAAATTCCGGTGCCACCGCTGGGCAGCCGCCCCGAGGATGCGGTGTGGTTGTTGCAGCAGCTTTTCCCGCGCCTTAACCCCCGCCGTCATGCGCCACTGGAAGGCATTAGCCCGCTTTGTGAAGAGGCTATGCGCGCCCATGATTGGCCCGGCGGCGGCCGTGAGCTACGCGCGCGGGTGCAGCGCGGGATCGAAAGTGCCGCTGGTCCGCTTTTACAGGTGGTGGATGCTTTCCCCGAAAATCTGGTGGAGCCCACGGTGGCGCTCAGCCTCGCCGAAGCGCGCGCAGCGGCGGAAAAGGCCCAGATTATCGAGACCCTCGGGCGCACCGGCGGGCAGCTGTCCAAAGCCGCCAAGCAGCTTAAAATTTCCCGCACCACACTA
This sequence comes from Paracoccaceae bacterium, assembly GCA_015485015.1. Classification (GTDB taxonomy): domain Bacteria; phylum Pseudomonadota; class Alphaproteobacteria; order Rhodobacterales; family Rhodobacteraceae; genus UBA3077. The sequence continues at coordinate 695 of WFUK01000111.1, forward strand.
TGGGAAAAGATGCAGAAACTCGGGATTTCCAGCTAACGCTCGCTGACACCACCTGTTTATCTGAAGCACATCAAATTTTGGCACGGTTTTCGGAAATTATTCACAGATAAAATCCATGTAATCCATTGATTAGTTTGATATATTAAAGTTATCTCAGTGACTATTATCCTAGGATAGTAGTCACTGAATACGAGGTTATCAATATAGATAAATCTTGCGGTGGGAGAGGATGCTGTCCTTGGCGCTTCATGTAAATCGGCGGCCCTAATTTGGGGCCTTATAGACCGCGCCTGTGACGTTCGAAAATCCGAACACTTCAAAAACTTCAATTATAACAACTTCTTATACTCCAACTTCTTCCCGTTTTTTTACCTGCGCCCCGCCGCGCTCCTGTTATCCTTGATTCATATCAACAAACAGGGAGGATATTTCCATGAGATGTAAAAAGATGGTCGACGTAGGGCGTCGGCAATTCTTGCGCGGCGGCGCACTGGCAGCTGCGGGTGCGGCTGCCAGTACGGTTACGGGCGGTGCGGCGCAGGCCACCCCTGCCAATGCGCAGGTGGATTATCCCGAAGGTCGGCTTGGTAATGTCAGCGATTTGGCCGTGAATGAGCCGATGGATATTAATTATCCCGACGAAAACAGCCCCGGTGTGCTGATCAAGCTTGGCGAGGCCGTTGAAGGCGGTGTTGGTCCCGATGCGGATATCGTCGCCTATTCGGTGCTTTGCCCGCATATGGGTTTTTACATGGATTACAACGCCGATGACCGCACGCTCAATTGCTCGGGGCATTTTTCGCGTTTTGACGTGGAAGCAGGCGGCCAGCAAGTGTGGGGCCATGCCACGCAAAACCTGCCGCAGTTCACCCTGCGGGTGGCTGATAATGGCGACATTTTTGCCGAGGGCGCGTCTGATCTGATTTTCGGCCGTCCAAGCAACGTATTATAAGGGGAGAAAGAAAACATGGCTTATAAAAGACAAATAGACCGCCTGCCCATTCCGCCTGCCAGTGCAAAAGTGCAGAATGTGACCTGCCATTATTGCATCGTTGGCTGTGGCTACAAGGCCTATACATGGCCGCGCAACAAGCAAGGCACGCTGACAGATAATGCCTTTGGCATTGACCTGAGCGAGCAGCAAAGTGCGCTTGGCACCTGGATTGCGCCATCCATGTATAATATGGTCAAGCAAGACGGCAAAGACGTGCATCTGGCTGTGGTGCCGGACAAGGAATGTGTGGTAAATTCCGGCCTTGTATCGATCCGTGGTGGCCGTATGGCCGAAAACCGCCCTTCAAAGGTGACGGGCACACAAATGCAGCGTCTGAGTGATCCGATTGTCTGGCGTAATGGCGTTTGGCAGCCCACAAGCTGGGATGATGCTTTGGACCTCGTGGCCCGCGTAACGGCGCGCATTATCACCGAAGGCTCGGAAGATGATCTGCTGCTTTCGATGTTTGACCATGGCGGCTCTGCGGGTGGCTATGAAAACACATGGGGCACAGGCAAGCTCTATTTTGGCTCGATGAAGGTCAAAAACGCCCGCATCCATAACCGCCCCGGCTATAATTCCGAGGTGCATTCCTCCCGCGATATGGGCGTGGACGAGCTGCAATACCAATATTCCGATTACGAGGTGACCGACACTATCATGATCGTCGGGGCCAACCCGCTGGAAACGCAGACCAACCTGTTCCTGAACCACATGCGCAAGGGGCTGGAAAACGGCGCCAAGTTCATCATGGTGGACCCCCGCCGCACGGTTACGGTGAATGCCGCCGAGGAGATCGCGGGCGCTGAAAATGTGCTGCACCTGCCGATTGATCCGGGGTCAGACATGGTGCTGTTTAACGCGCTGTTCACCCATATCGTTGATCAGGGCTGGACCGATAGCGACTTCATCGCCAATTCGACCTTTGCCTCGGGCGAAGCTGTAGCCGAAGACGCGGCGCACCCGTCGGGCCTTGGTAGCCTTGACTACGCTATGGCAACCTGCCGGACCTCTACCGCCGAAGCGGCCGAGATTTGTAAGGTTGACGAGGCCGATATCATCAAAGCCGCCGAGTGGCTGGGCAAGCCAAAAGAAGATGGTTCGCGCCGCAAGGCCGTAACCGGCTATGAAAAAGGCATCATCTGGGGCAATGACAATTACCGCACCATTGGCGCTTTGCTCAACATCTCGTTGGCCACGGGCAATGTCGGTCGCGAAGGCGGCGGCTGCTGCCGGTTGGGCGGACACCAAGAGGGCTATTACCGCCCATCGGATGCCCATGTCGGCCGCCCTTCCACCTATGTGGACCAGTTGCTGATTTCCGGCGGTGGCAAGGTGCAGCATATCTGGGCCTGTGACCACTATAAAACCACGCTGAATGCGGCACAATACAAGCTGGTTCATCGCAAGCGCGCCGCCATGGTAAAAGACGCCATGGATGCCTCGGCAGCGGGCACCCGCGAGCAGCAGGTGGACGCGATTGTCTCGGCTGTGAATGCGGGCGGATTGTTTGTGGTCGATGTAGACATCCACCACAGCCAGATCGGGCAAAACGCCCATGTGGTGCTGCCGGCTTGCGAAAGCAACGAGATGAACCTCACCTCGATGAACGGCGAGCGCCGCTTGCGCCTGAGCGAGAAATACATGGATCGCTACGGCAACTCCAAGCCCGATTGCCTGATTGCGGCAGAACTGGCGCAACACATGGAGCGCGTGTTGCGCGAAATGGGCGAGGATGCCTATGCCGACCAGTTCAAAGGCTATGATTGGGAAACCGAGGAAGATGCCTTTATGGATGGCTATAACGGCGGCAATCCCGACGTGACCTATGACCGCTTGCGGGCTATGGGCAATAACGGTGTGCAGGAGCCGGTGCAAGGCTACGAGAATGGCAAGCTTGTTGGCGTTGAGCGGCTCTATATGGACGGGGTATTTACCCGCCATGGCCGTGAGGACGGCAAAGCGCTGTTTATTGCTGCGCAATGGCGCGGACTTCAGGCGGCTGGCAAGGAGCAGGAGCGGGCAAACCACAAATTCTGGATCAACAACGTTCGCGCCAATATCTTCTGGCAGAACCAGTTCCTTGATAAGGATAACGACTTCGTCCAGGACCGTTTCCCTTACCCGTTCATCGAGATGAATGCCGACGACATGGCTGACCTAAGCCTGAATGCCGGTGATCTGATCGAGATTCACAACGATAACGGCTCGACCCAAGGCATGGCCTACCCCACCGACACCGCCAAGCGCGGCCAAGTGGCGATGGTGTTTGGCTCGCCCGCTGGCTCACAAGGCAACGTGGTGAACCCGGGTGTGAACGAGTTGATC
>WFUK01000112.1 GCA_015485015.1 Paracoccaceae bacterium
CTCTTGTAGTTGCCAATGACAACATGTGCTATATGCACGCAAAATGCCAAAAGAATAGTATGTTTGATCTTGATTCAAAAATCCAGCACTGGATCAATCGGCTATCGTTCGTCCTGTGCGCGCACCATTTCTTGTATCTCGCGGCGCGTGGCGCCTCCGATGGGGCGGCCTGACCGGCCGGCGCATGGTCATGCGCTTGGGTGCTTTGCGTTTGAGGTTTGGTTTTGCGCGCGGCTCAAAAGATAGCCGCGCCGCCCTTAAACACTGGCATTCGCAACAAAGGCCGCTTAAATAGGCGGGGTAGGCACCCCAAAGAAAGGCTCTCCATGCTGCAAAATTCAACGATTCTGATTACGGGCGGGACCGGCTCTTTTGGCAATACATTTGTGCCGCTGACATTGGAAAAATATAATCCAAAAAAGATCATTATCTTTTCTCGTGATGAAATGAAGCAATGGGAAATGGCGAAGAAATTCCCCGATGACGACCGCGTGCGGTTTTTCATCGGCGATGTGCGGGATAAAGACCGGCTTTATCGGGCGTTGGACGGGGTGGATTATGTCGTGCATGCGGCGGCCACAAAAATCGTGCCAACCGCCGAATATAACCCGTTTGAATGTGTGAAAACCAATATTAACGGCGCGATGAACCTGATTGATGCCTGCATTGATAAAGGCGTGAAGCGCGTGGTGGCGCTTTCCACCGATAAGGCCAGCAGCCCGGTTAATCTTTACGGGGCCACCAAGCTGGCCTCGGACAAGCTTTTTGTGGCGGGAAATTCCTATTCCGGCGGCCATAAAACCCGCTTTTCCGTGGTGCGCTATGGCAATGTGATGGGCTCGCGCGGGTCGGTTATTCCGTTTTTTATGTCGATCAAAGACAAGGGCGTGTTGCCGATTACCGACGATAAAATGACCCGTTTCATGATCACGCTGGAAGAGGGCGTGGACCTTGTCTGGCGGGCGTTTGACGATATGGTAGGTGGCGAGATTTACGTCAAAAAAATCCCGTCGATGAAGGTGACGGAGCTGGCGCGTGCGATTGCGCCGGAGGCCAGGCAGGAGGTTGTGGGCATTCGCCCCGGTGAAAAGCTGCACGAGCAGATGATCGGCGAGGAGGATGCGGGTTTTACCTATGAATATGACGGCCACTATAAAATCCTGCCCTCGATCAACAATTGGGGCAGCTCGAAAGAGCGGATCAAGGATGGGGTTCAGGTGCCGGAGGGCTTTTGCTATACCAGCGATAATAATGCTGAGTGGATGAGCATTGACGAGCTAAATCAATGGATTAAGGATAATGCCGATCATATAGGAAAGGTCTAGCCCATGATCCCCTATGGCCGCCACGAGATCAGCCAAGCCGATGTGGACACGGTGATCGACGTGCTGCAAAACCGATTTTTGACCCAGGGCGCGCAGGTGCCGGCATTTGAAGAAACCGTGGCTGAATATTGCGGCGCGGGGCAGGGCGTGGCGGTCAATAGCGCCACCTCGGCCTTGCATATCGCTTGCCTTGCCCTTGGCCTTGGCAAGGGCGATTGGCTTTGGACCAGCCCGCTCACCTTCGTAGCCTCGGCCAATTGCGGGCTTTATTGCGGGGCGCAGGTCGATTTTGTTGATGTAGACGCGGCAAGCTGGAATATGTGCCCCGAAAAGCTGGAGCAAAAGCTGATCAAGGCCGAGGTGGAAGGGCGGCTGCCCAAGGTGGTGGTGCCGGTGCATTTGCGCGGCGAGCCTTGTGACATGGCGGCGATCGGGGCGCTGGCCAAGCGCTTTGGCTTCAAGGTGATCGAGGATGCTTCCCACGCCATTGGCGGCAGCTATGCGGGGCAGAAAATCGGCGCCTGCGTGCATAGTGATATCACGGTATTCAGCTTTCATCCGGTCAAAATTGTCACCACCGCCGAGGGCGGTATGGCGATGACCAATAGTAATGAGCTGGCCAGCCGGATGGGGCTTTTCCGCAGCCATGGCATCACACGAGATCCGGGCCTGATGCAGGGGGAAAGCGATGGCGCGTGGTATTACCAGCAGGTCGAGCTGGGCTATAATTACCGCCTGACAGAGCTGCAAGCCGCGCTTGGCATCAGCCAGATGCAGCGGCTGGATGAATTTATCACCAAGCGCCACGCGCTGTCCGACCGCTATGATACGCGGCTATCCGGCTTGCCCCTTGCCCTGCCGACGCGGGCCAAGGGCAATCATTCCGGCCTGCATCTTTACCCCGTGCGCTTGCAGCTTGGCAAAATCAGCCCCTCCCACGCGCAGGTGTTTGACCGGATGCGCGCCGCTGGCATCGGGGTCAACCTGCATTATATTCCGGTGCATTTGCAGCCCTATTACAAGGCCATGGGCTTTAAAAAGGGCGATTTCCCCGAGGCCGAGCGCTATTATGCCGAAGCCCTGACCCTGCCGCTCTTCCCCGGCCTGACCGGGGATGAGCAGGATGAGGTGGTGGCGGCGCTGACCGCCGCGATGGCGCTATGAGGGTTGCGGTTATTCCGGCGCGGGGCGGCTCCAAGCGCATTCCGGGCAAGAATATAAAGCCCTTTTGTGGCAAGCCAATGATCCTGTGGTCGATCGAGGCCGCCATGCAAAGCGGCTGCTTTGAGCGCGTGGTGGTTTCCACCGACGCCCCTGAAATCGCCGATCTCGCCAAGGCGCACGGGGCCGAGTTGCCATTTGCCCGCCCCGCCAGCCTTTCGGATGATTTTACCGGCACCATTCCCGTTATCCGCCACGCCGCCGAGGCGCTTGGCCTGCCCGATGAGGCCGCCCTTTGCTGTCTCTATGCCACTGCCCCCTTTGTGCAAACCAGCGATATCCGGCGCGGGTTGGAGATGCTGGAAAGCGCAGATATCGACTATGCTTTCTCCGTCACCAGCTATGCTTTCCCGATCCAGCGCGCCCTGCGGATCACGCCGGAAAACCGCACCGGGATGTTCACGCCGGAAGCCTTCAACACCCGCTCGCAAGACCTTGAGGAAGCCTTTCACGATGCCGGCCAATTCTACTGGGGCCGCGTGGCCGCATGGCGGGCGGAAAAACCGATCTTTGATGCCAATTCCGCCCCCGTTATTCTCCCCCGCGCCCGCGTGCAGGATATTGACACGCCGGAAGATTGGCAGCGCGCCGAGCTGATGTTCAAAGCCGCAGGGCTGGGCTGATGCCAAATGCGGCCAAAATCCTGTTTCGCGCCGATGCCTCGCTGGAGATCGGCACCGGCCATGTGATGCGCTGCCTGACCTTGGCCAAGGCGCTGAAGGGGGCGGAATGCAGCTTTGCCTGCCGCGCCCATGAGGGCAGCCTGATTGACCATATCCGCGCTGAAGGATTTGCGGTGCTGGAGCTGCCCATGGGCGAGGCGATGGCTGATGGCCCGCATGGCCAATGGCTCGGCGCAAGCTGGCAGGCAGACGCGGCGCAAACGGCGGCGGCAGGGCCGCATGACTGGCTGGTGGTGGACCATTACGCGCTGGATGCCCGCTGGGAAGGGGCCATGCGCCCGCATGCGGCGCGGATCATGGTGATAGACGACCTCGCCGACCGCCCGCATGAGTGCGACCTGCTGCTGGACCAGAACCTTGGCCGCAAGCGCGAGGATTACGCAGGGCTGGTCAAGCCGGACACGCCCTTGCTGCTCGGGCCGGAATTTGCACTTTTACGACCGGAATTCGCTGAAAGGCGGGCGGAAAGCCTCGCGCGGCGCGGCGGCGGTCTCAAGCGCCTGCTCATCAGCATGGGCGGGGTGGATCAGCATAATGTCACCGGCGATATTCTGGCGGCGCTGAAGGGCAGCGCTTTGCCCGAGGGGGTCGAAATCAAGGTGGTGATGGGTCCCCATGCGCCGTGGCTGGCAAAGGTGAAAGCGCAGGCGGATACCATGCCATGGCCTTGCGAGCTGCTGGTCGGGGTTTCCAACATGGCGGAGCTTATGACGGGCAGCGACCTTGCCATCGGCGCGGCGGGTAGCACCTCTTGGGAGCGCTGCTGCCTTGGCCTGCCGACATTGGCCCTGGTGCTGGCGGATAATCAGCGCGAGGCGGCAATGGCATTAGGCAAAGCAGGGGCAGCCATCATTTTACCTGATACAGAATTGGATATTGCACTTCGCGCCGCATTTTCTGATATACTGGCAGATGACAGTGTGCTGGCGCAGCTTTCACTGGCATCCGCGCGTGTAACCGACGGAACGGGGGCAGAACGCGTTGCAAATGCAATTACCGAGGCAAATTTATGAAAATAACTGTATTATCCAGTTCGACCACCCATCCTTTATTTAGGTATCTGGAAGGCTGGGTCCAACGGGCCAACGCACAGCACAATGTTGATCTTGTTCAATCAAAAAATGACCTTACCAACGGGGACATCCTGTTTTTAGTCTCTTGCTCCGAGATTATTGATGAAAAAGACCGTATTGGCTACACGAACTCCTTGGTATTACATGCCAGCGATTTACCACTGGGTAGAGGTTGGAGCCCGCATGTATGGCAAATCATCGATGGGGCTTCTGAAATTACCGTCAGTTTGCTCGAAGCCGAAAACAAGGTAGATACAGGCCGTATTTGGCACAAAATCAAAGTAGCAATTCCGCCGACTGCTTTATGGGACGAGATCAATCATATTTTGTTTACGACCGAACTGGCGCTGATGGATTTTGCCATAGAGCATTCTGGAACCATAGTGCCACAACCACAGGGCCCCGAAACCACGCCAACATATTACCCAAAGCGCAGCCCGAACGACAGCAGGATTGATCCCGAAAAGTCCATAAAGGAGCAATTCGACTTAATGCGAATCTGTGACCCCGATCGGTTTCCGGCCTTTTTCGAGCTTAAGGGTGCGCAATACGCAATTAAACTGGAAAAAATAGATGAAAAATAGTATTTCTATCGCAGGCAGGCCTATTGGAGGCTCAAGGTCTCCATATGTTATCGCCGAAATGTCTGCCAACCATAATGGTGATCTCGCGGTGGCACTGGAGCTAATCACGGCAGCCAAAGCCACTGGGGCTGATGCGGTGAAAATTCAGACCTACAGGCCTGATACAATTACGCTAAATTCGGATTTGCCAGATTTCAAAATCACACAGGGATTGTGGGCAGGCAGAACGCTTTACGAACTTTATGAATGGGCGCATACCCCGTGGG
>WFUK01000113.1 GCA_015485015.1 Paracoccaceae bacterium
ATTCAACCCTGATCGATACCGCCGTAAGCAATGGTTATGTCAGCCGTCCGGCGATGGAGCGGATCGACGAGGTCGGGCTGGTGGTGCTGGCCAATATGAACCGCGCGGTGAATAAAATTGCCAATACTTACGGTGACTTACTACCTGAAATGCCGCTCTTGCTATCGCTGACCATTGATCTATCGGGCCGCCAGCGGATGTTTACCCAGCGCGCCGCCAAGGAATTTTGCCTGATTAGCGCCGGAATCGAGGCCGAGGGTAATCGCGAAAATCTGGCCAAAACCGTGCAGCTATTTTCCCTGACGCTCGATGCGCTTATCAGCGGCATGCCGGGCATGGTGATGGCCGCGCCCAATGAGGAAATCCGGCAAAAGCTGCTGGATGTGAAGGCGCTATGGGGTGAAACCAGCCCGATTTTGAGCGCCGCCGCAGCGGGTGGAGAGATCACCGAGGCCGATCTGGAAACTATTGCCCGTGAAATGGATCGGGTAATGGTCTTGATGAATGAGGCGGTTGGCATGTATGAAGGGGCGATCCCCGAATAAAAAGGATGGCGGAAAATGTTTAAAGGATTGGGCCAAATGGGCGACATGGCCAAAATGATGAAGCAGGCCCAGAAAATGCAGGCCGAAATGGCGGGCGTGCAAGATCGCATGGCCGATATCGAGGTAACGGGCGAAGCCGGTGCCGGCATGGTGAGCGCCACGGCCAATGCCAAGGGTGAACTAAAAAGCCTGTCGATTGATCCGTCACTGTTCAATCCGGAGGATCGCGAGGTGGTGGAAGATCTGATACTGGCCGCCATCAAGGAAGCCCAGCTCAAAGCCACCGAGGCCGCGCAGGCGGAAATGGCCAAGGTGACCGAAGGCATGGGCCTGCCTGCGGATATGAAACTGCCGTTTTAGATGTCGGGTGGCAGCGAGGTTGATAAGTTGATTGATCTGATGGCCAAGCTGCCCGGGCTTGGCCCTGTATCTGCGCGCCGCGCGGTGCTGACCTTGATTCGCAAAAAGACCCGCCTGATGAGGCCACTAGCCAAGGCCATGGCCGAGGTCGAGGCCACGGTGCGCGAATGTGCGATTTGCGGCAATATTACCGTGCATACCTATTGCGATATTTGCCGGAATCCCAAGCGGAATCAATCGCTGGTCTGTGTGGTGGAAAGCGTGGCCGACCTTTGGGCGATGGAACGCTCGGGCGCCTTTAAGGGCCGGTATTTTGTGCTGGGCGGTGTGCTTTCGGCGCTGGACGGGGTGACGCCGGAAAGCCTGCGGGTGCCGCTATTGGTATCGCAGGTGGTCGAGGGGGATGTGTCCGAGGTGATCTTGGCGCTGAATGCCACGATTGATGGGCAAACCACGGCGCATTATATCGCCGAGCAGCTTGCGGGCGATCAGGTGCGGCTCACCAGCCTTGCGCAGGGCGTGCCGATCGGCGGGGAGCTGAATTACCTTGATGATGGCACCATTACCACCGCGCTGAATGCCCGAAAGGCGTTTTGACCGGGCCGGACCTGCGGCATTTGGGAGCGACATTTAGGCGTTGAATATAGCCCGTATTTGCATCATAACACCGCTGAAATAATTCAGGGCACCATCTTCATGCATATTCGAAATATCGTTACCAGCCTTGTGCTGGCCTCCTCCATCACGGTCGTTCCGCTTGTGGGGGTGGCGCAAATGACGGATGCCGGCTCGGCTTTCACCCGCATACATCTGGCGGGCAAGATGAGCAAAAACAGCCAGATGGTGGCGCGCATTTCCTGCTTCATCTTTGGTGGTGTCGAGGCACAAGCCCATCGGGAATTACTGGCGCAATCCATTGCCGATTTCGAGCTTAGCCGGAAAGCGCTGTTTTACGGGGACGCGGAGCTGGGCATCGAGGCCGAGCGCAGTCAGCGCATTCGCAATGCGCTGGGCGAGGTCGGGGATAGCTGGCAAGAGCTTTCGGAACTGGTATCGGCTGTGGCGGAAGGGCAGGAGATTTCACCGGGCCTGATGGCCGAAATCGATCTATATAGTGAAAACCTGCTGGACCGGACCACGGCGCTCAATACGCGCATAGCCAATGTTTATGGTGAGGAAATCAAGGACGTGCCTTTGATCCTGACCCTGACCCTCGATATGGCTGGCCGGCAGGTAACGCGGATGGAGAGGGCCTCGAAAGAGGCTTGCCTGATTGGCACCGGCATTAATATCGCCGCCAATTCCGAAAATCTGGAACAAGAGATTGCATTATTCAGCGCCACGCTGGACGCCTTGATCGGTGGATTTCCCGGCCTGATTATGCCCGCCCCGACCGAGCAAATTCGCGTTGAGCTTGAAGCGCTGCGCGCGAATTGGGCGGCCCCGAAAGCGGCGCTGGTCGGCCTGTATCGCGGTGAAGAAATTGCAGTGGAAGATCGGCAGATGATGGCTGCGCAGCTGGAAGGGATATCGGAAAACCTGACCGAATTGATTGAGGATTACGAAGCCTATCACATGCAAAACTAGGTTTTTTGTCTGAGCCGGGCTTCTCTTAGCGCAATGTAGAGCGTGGCGGATACCACAATTATGGCCCCGATTATGGTATTCCGGTCGGGAATTTCGGCATAGAGAAAATAGGCGGCGGTGGTGATGAATACCAGCCGCAGATAGGTGATCGGGGCCAGCAGCCCGGCATCGGCATGCTGATAGGCCACAATATCGGCATAGCCGCGCACCGCACCGGCAATAACCACAATCATCAGGGCAATATAGCCTTGAATATTAATGGGCATGGCCAAAACCGGCAGCGCAAATGGTAGCGAGAAAATCGCGGTGATGACTACGGATGAAAAATAAGCCGAAATTGCGCCGTCTTTCGAGGCCAGCCCGCGCGACATGGTGAGGGCCAGCGCAAACAGGATCGAGCTGGCAAGGGCTGCGAGCATTGCGGGCTCGAAATCACCGAATCCGGGCCGCAAAATAACCATGGCACCGCCAAATCCGACCGCGATCGCGACTATTCTGCGCGGCCCTATTTTTTCTTTGTGAAATAGAATGGCAAATATTGTGGCCCAGATCGGCGCGAGGAAAAACAGCACGGTCACCGTGGCCATGGGCAATTGCGAGATGGCATAGAATCCGGCATGGGTAGAGCCTGCGATCAGGCTGCCGCGGATGATATGGCTGAGCGGTTTCGAGAATTTGAGCTGGCGGCGCAATCCGGCAAATAGCAAAAGCGCCAGCAGGATCAGGCCGGTTGAAATGCCGCTGCGCAAAAACACGATCATCCGGCTATCAAGCTGGATCGACATATCGCGAACCGCAACCGCCATGGCGCTGGACCCCAGAACGGAAACCAGAATC
>WFUK01000114.1 GCA_015485015.1 Paracoccaceae bacterium
AATGCAAACCGGGCGGGTTTGATCCCGCAACGGCCACGCAAACCGTAAACAAATGGATCATTGGCGAAACCGTGCGAGCGCTACACGGCACCAATAAAGCGCTGGAAAACTATCGTTTTTCCGATGCCGCCATGGGGCTTTATGCCCATGTTTGGGGCAAGCTTTGCGATTGGTATGTAGAATTCGCCAAGCCGCTTTTGAAATCGGAAAATGCAGAAATCGTGTCCGAAACCCGCGCCACCATGGCTTGGGCGATTGACCAAAGCCTGATCATGCTGCACCCGATTATGCCCTATATCACCGAGCAGCTTTGGGGCGATATTGCCGAGCGCGAAAAGATGCTGATCCATACCGATTGGCCGAAGCTTGACGATAGCCTGATCGATGCCGATGCGGATCGAGAGATGAACTGGGTGCTGTCTTTGATCGAGAATATCCGCAGCCTGCGCGCCGAAATGCGGGTGCCGGCAGGGGCGAAAATTCCGATGGTCCAGCTGGAGCTGGACGCGGCAGGCCAAGCCGCGCTGAAAGGCAATGATATGCTGATCCGTCGCTTGGCGCGGGTCTCGGATATTTCGCTTGCGGAGGAGGCCCCCAAGGGCGCGGTAACTGTGGCTGTGGAGGGGGGGGTATTTTGCCTGCCGCTCGCGGATATTATCGATCTTGGTGCGGAAAAAGCGCGACTTAACAAGGCACTGGAAAAGCTGACCAAAGAGGCGGGCGGGCTGAAAGGCAAGCTGGGCAACCAGAAGTTCTTGGCAAAAGCGCCAGCGGCTGTGGTGGCGGAAAACAGGGAGAACCTTGCGCGGGTGGAAGCCGAGGCCGAGAAAATTACGGCAGCACTCGAGAGGCTGGCCGCGCTTGGTTAAGCCATAAGCTTACTCGCACAGGCCGCCCTCGAAGCGGATCAATCGGCCAAAAATTTAGCCACAAGGGTGGAAAATGGCTGCAAACCCGTCGGCGCGCCCGGGGGCGGGGGAGAGGATTTCCAGCTGGTTGCCGGCGCTATCGGCGATCACCTGCACGATAGAAAGGCCAAGACCGCTGCCATCGGTGTTCCGCTCTTGCCGCACAAACCTTTGGGTGAGTTTTTTCAGGTCTTCTGGCGGAATTACCGGGCAGGCATTGACCACCATTAACGTGCCATCGCTATCTAGCGAGACATTCACCGGCGCTTCGGAGCGGCCGTGGCGCAGGGCGTTTTCGATCAGGTTTCGGGCTGCAATGGCAAAGGCGTCCGGATCAATTCTTGATAGGGCGGGCCCCTCCGGCAGGGTAAGCTCTATTTGGTTGCTTTTATCTGCATAGGCCAGATCCTGCACCACCATCTGCAAAATTCTTGTGAGGTCATGGGGGGTGTCAACCCGCAGGCTGGCCCCTTCGGCCCGCGCCATTTGCATAAGTTTTTCCGACATGCGGTTGAGCCGTTTGAGCGCGCTTTCTATGTTATTGGCGCGCTCGACGGTGTTTTTATCCGTCGCTTCCGATTGCAGGCGCTGGGTTTGGGCCAGGGCGGCGGCCACGGGGGTGCGCAGCTCATGGGCGGCATTGGCGGCAAAGCTGCGCTCGGCCATCAAGGTGCTTTGCAGCCGCTCCAGCAAGGCGTTTACCGCTTCGGCGACCGGAAGGATTTCGGTGGGCAATTTATGGATGGTAACCTGCGTCAGATCCCGCCCGTCGCGCGCGGATAGCTCATCGCGAAACCCGCGCAAGGGCGCGAGCATAAAATGCAGCAATATCCAGATAGCACCAATGGTTATCGGCAGCAGCAAAATCAGCGGCAGGCCCAGGGCGAGCAGGGTTTCCCGCGCGGCTTCATCGCGATGATCCAGCGGTTCGGCAATGGTGATGGTGTAATCACCGCCAAGCGCGGCGTCATAATACAGAATATATTTTTCTGTGGTCATAAAGCCTGTTTTTTCAAATGGTGGAAAATCGTAATTCTCTGAATCATGTGATTGCAGCAATATCCGGCCAGACCTGTCCCGCACCACATATGTCAGAAATTCGTCATGCTCGCGCAGGGTGCTGATCAGCTGTGCGGTGCCGTCATCCTCGGCCTCGAATAGCTCCTGCACCGCCAGCGGCAAAATACGCTGGGCGGTTTCTTCTAGCGCACTATCAAACACCTTGTTAATATTCTCGCGAATAATTGCGTTGGTAATCAGGGCCGAAATAATCCAGACCAGCCCGACGCTAAGGGCGATGGTTAGCACAAGCCGACCCTGTAAGCTGCGCGGGAGCCTCATGCTTCGCCCAGCCGATAGCCCATGCCGCGCACGGTTTCGATTTTTTCCCGCCCGAGCTTTTTGCGCAACCGGCTGATATGCACCTCAATGGTGTTGCTCTCGATTTCAATGTCAAACGCATAGAGCCGCTCTTCCAGTTGTGCTTTGGAAATGATCTGGCCGGGATGCTGCACAAAGCCCTCGAACAATACCCATTCGCGGGCGGTCAGCGCCAGCAGCTTGCCTGCCCGCCGCACCGATTTGGCCGCGAGGTCCACCTCCAGCTCCCCCAGCTCTACCAGCGGGTTGGGGTTGCCGGTATAGCGTCGCGCTACCGCGGCAAGGCGGGCCGAAAGCTCTGCCAGATCAAAGGGCTTGACCATATAATCGTCAGCGCCTGCATTCAGCCCGTCTATGCGGTCGCTGATCTGGTCAAGCGCGGTCAGGATGATTACGGGGGTTACATCGCCTTTTTTGCGCAAGGCCTGCAAAAAGGGCAGCCCGCGCCCGTCGGGCAGCATCAGGTCCAGCAACACCAGATCATAGGCGGCGGCGGCGATATAATCGTCGGCTTCATCCAGCCGCGTGACCCAATCCACCGAATGGCCTTCGGCTTTTATCTGGTCTCGCACACCGGCACCCAGAACGGTGTCATCTTCCACAAGCAATACGCGCATCTATGTTGTCCCTGATATATTAGAGCAGTCTACCCTCCGTTTATTACCGCGACCTGACGCAAAAAGAAATGTGCTGTTCATATTCACGTCAGGAAACTATGCGATATAGTGGGGGCAATCTGTAATAGGAAATAATCGTGCAAAAGTTTTTATCCACCACCGGCGTATTCACGGCTTTGGCTGTATTTCTTTCATCCTCCGCCATGGCGGGTGATGATGATTGCTATGTGCCTATGTCTCAATGGCAATCCCGGTCTGTTGCTATTTTATGGGCCGAATCCAATGGCTGGCAAGTTAATCGGGTGAAAATTGATGATGGTTGCTACGAGCTTTACGGATTGGATGAAAACGAGATGGAATTTGAAGTGAAAATAAACCCGTCCACTTTCGAAATTCTTGAAATTGAGTACGAACCCCACGGCTATCAAGACCGCATTTTTGCGACGGATCCCGAGGTAGGCATTTCAGATATCGAAATCGAAGACTGAGCCAGCGGCGGCGCGCTCTTATCAAACCCTGAACATCCAATAATGGCTCGCTCACCTCCGGCCTTTCAGGCGGTGCGCGCTTGCATGGCTTGTGTTTTATCCCCCACCCGAACCTGACGCCAACCTTAACAATGTTTTTCGTAAAATTCAGGCCAGCGTCAGTTGGCGAAATTAAACCTGCCAAATAATATTTGTATTGGAGACGAAAACCATGAAGAACATCCTTTCCACCTTGGCGCTGTCAACGGCGCTTGTTTTGCCCGGTGTGGCAATGGCCCGCGACATCACCCTGACGGGCACTCTCAAAAACTATCGCGGTGACGGCGCCTATCTGGCGGTTTATGTCACCAACGCAAATGGCGGCTATGTGGGCACGGTTTGGGTCGGGGGCGGCAAATCCAAATACTTCCAGCACTTCACCCATTGGTTTCGGGCCACGGGCGGCAATGTCGGCAATGCCATGACAGGGGCCAGTGTGGGTGCCGGGCGGACATTTCAAATCACGTTTAGTCTTGCGGATGCCATGATTGACGCCGGCTACCAGCTTCGCATTGATGCTTCGGTTGAAGATATGCGGGATGCGCCATCCGATATCGTTATTCCCCTGACGAGCGAGAATTTTGGCACGGGCAATGCCGGGCGTCGCTACATCCGAAATATCTTCTTGCAATAGTCACAGCCAATTCCGGAGATCCGCAGTATGATACGCGTAATACATAAATATATAGGCCTGTTTGCCTCGATCCTGCTGCTGGTTCTGGCCCTGAGCGGGGTGGCGCTTTCAGTCGTTCCGGCATGGGAAAAATTAAAGGCCCCTGCCTTGAACGAAACCCAGCTGACCGTGGGGGAATTGGCCGCACGCATTGCGGTGCATTACCCCGAGGTCGAGCAAATCCGCCGCGCGCCTTCAGGGCGGATCACGGCCTATTATTACGCCGATGATCAGCCCGGCGCGGTGGTGGTAGACCCCGCCACGGGCGAAGGCTTGTCAAATTACGAATTCTCGCCGGTGGTGCGCTGGTTAAGATATCTGCACCGCTCGCTTTTGCTGGGCGACGGGGGCCGCATTGCCATGGCCGTGGGCGCGGCGGCTTTGCTGCTTCTGTCAATTTCCGGCGCGCTTTTGATCGCTCGCCGCATGGGGGGCTGGCGCAAGGTTTTTGCCCCTGCGCGCGGCACGCTGTCTAACCGTTTGCATGTGCAGGCGGGGCGGTTGTCTATTGTCGGGCTGCTGCTCACAACGCTCACCGCTGTTTATCTGGCTTTGGGGACTTTTGAAATTTTACCACAAGATTCGGCCCGCCCGGTCTTTCCGGCTGAAGTCAGCGGCGAAATGGGCCTTGGCCCTGCCGATATGCAGGCCCTGAATCAGGTGCCGGTAACCCGGCTGCGCAGCCTGACCTTCCCCTATGCCGATGATCCAACCGATGTTTTTACCCTGACCACGGATCAGGGCGAGGGCTATATTGACCAAGGCACCGGCAAAATGCTGGCTTGGGATGATGCCAGCACCTTGCAGAAAGTTAACGAATTCATCTACCTGCTGCATACTGGCGAAGGCGCGTGGTTCTGGGGGCTGGTGATCGGGCTGCTGGTGCTTGGCGCGCCGGTGCTGGCCGCTACCGGTTTGATCATGTGGTGGAAAGCCCGCCTTGCGCGGCCCGCCTTGCCCAAAGGGGTACCTGCGCAAAAGGCCGATATCATTCTTCTTGTGGGCTCTGAAGGGGGCAGCACATGGGGCTTTGCCGGCACGCTGATGAGCGGGCTGATCGCCAAGGGCCACGGGGTTCATGCGGCGCCCATGTCGCGCTTTACCCCTGATAAATATAGCCATGCCAAGCAAATCATTGTGCTGGCCGCCACCTATGGCAATGGTGAGCCGCCCGCTTCGGCCAAGGGGTTTCTTGACAGGCTGGCGGCGCTCAAGGCTGCCCCTGCCGCCAAGCTCTCGGTCCTCGGCTTCGGGGATCGCCAATTTCCCGAATATTGCGCCTATGCCAAAGACATCGTGGCGCAGGTCGAGGAAATCGGCTGGAAAACCCTGCTGCCGCTGGACACCGTAGACCAACAATCCCCGCAGGATTTTGGCCGCTGGGGCAAGGCGCTGGGGGAAGCCCTCGGGCATGAGCTGGAGCTGGCCCATGTGCCGGT
>WFUK01000115.1 GCA_015485015.1 Paracoccaceae bacterium
GTCCGCTAACCGCCGAGGCGCTATATTTGCAAGGCGAGTCGTTGGCGGCCAGCGAAGATTACCAAAATGCGGCGCGCTCTTATCTTAGCGGTTTTAGCGGCTCGCCCGATGGCGATTTTGCGCCGCTATCGCTTTACGGGCTGTCGCTCAGTCTGTTTCAGATCGGGCAAGCCGAGCAAGCCTGCCTGACGCTGGCGGAAATCCAGATCCGCTATGTTGATATCGATGATACACTGGCCAGCGATATAATAGAGCAGCGCGAGGCGATGGCCTGTCCTTGATTGCCTTGGGCCCGCTGCCCGATGGGCCGCTCGGGGTTGCGGTATCTGGTGGCGGCGATTCCGTGGCGCTATTGCTGGCGCTGCATCAGGCGGGGCATGTGCTGCGGGCCGCGACGGTTCATCATGGATTGCGGCCAGAGGCTTTTGCCGAGGCCGAAGGGGTGGCCCGGCTTTGCGCCCGTCTTGGCGTGCCCCATAAAATACTGCACTGGCAGCGAAAAAACGAGCGGGGCAACCTGCAAATGGCGGCGCGTGAGGCGCGTTTGCATCTGCTATCAGATTGGGCCAAAGCCGAAGGGCTTGGCGATATCGCGCTGGGCCACACCCAAGATGATCAAGCCGAAACCGTGTTGATGCGGCTGGCCCGAGGCTCGGGAATAGACGGGCTGGCTGGCATGGCCACCAAGCGCGTTGATCACGGGATTTGCTGGCATCGCCCGCTGCTTTCCACCAGCCGGGCGGGTTTGCGCGATTATCTGCGCCATGCAGGCATTGGCTGGGTGGAAGACCCGAGCAACGAGGATACGCGCTATGACCGCGTGAAGGCGCGCCGCGCGCTGGAGGCTCTGCAACCACTGGGGCTGGACGCGGCGCGATTGGCGCAAACGGCGGAGCATATGCGCCGCGCCCGCGAGGCGCTGGAGCAGGATACCTTAAAGCTTGCGCAAGCCTGTGTTTCGATCAGTCCTGCGGGGGAACTTCGGCTAAGCGATTTCTCATCGGCTCCGCGCGAGGTCCAGCTACGCTTGTTGGCGGCGGCGCTGCAATGGGTGTCCTCCGCACCCTATCGCCCACGGTTTGTGGCGCTTGAGGGATTGCTGGAGGCTTGCGCGAACCAAACCGAATTTGGCCGGACCTTGCATGGGTGCAGCATCAAGGCCCGAAAGCACGAAATTGTGATAAACCGCGAAGTTTCCGCCGCGCCGACATTAGGACCAGTGCAAAAGCTATGGGACGGGCGCTGGGTGATCGATGAACCGCGCGCCAAATCATGCGAAATCAGGGCTTTGGGCGCAGATGGGCTATCCTTGCTTTCTGATTGGCGCGAATCAGGGCATAGTCGCGAAGCCGCCATGGCCAGCCCGTCTTTTTGGCGCGAAGGCCGCCTGATTGCCGCTCCATTGGTCGGATTCGGTGATTTCGGCGGGGTAAAACTTGCGCTGGGCCAAAAAGGCTTTTATGAGGCATTGATGACGCATTGAAGTTGCGGCGAAAGCCCCTATCTATTAGCGCAAAGACACTGTCTGGCACTCGACAAGGAGAATTGACTTGGGCAATTCAAAAAATCTCGCTTTCTGGTTGGTCCTATTGGTCCTGATGATTGCGCTCTATAATATTTTCAGCACAGGGATGTCGCCTACCAGCGCGCAAACCGTGCATTACTCCGAGTTTCTAAATCAGGTCGAGGATGGCAAGGTTAATTCGGTCAATATCGATGGCGAGAAGGTCACCTTTCAAACCACGGCCGGCACCTTTACCACCATTCAGCCCGATGGCACGAATGATATGCTGGTGCCAATGTTGCAAGAGGGCGGCGTTGATTTCCGCGTCGAGGCCCAAGAGCAATCGACGCTTTCGGCAATCATCATCAGCTTCCTGCCCTTCATCTTGCTGATCGGCGTCTGGATTTTCTTTATGAACCGGATGCAAGGCGGCGGCAAAGGCGGGGCGATGAGCTTTGGCAAATCCCGCGCCAAAATGCTGACGGAGCGTTCCGGCAAGGTCACATTCGGCGATGTCGCGGGCATTGACGAGGCGAAAGAAGAGCTGGAAGAGATTGTAGAATTCCTGCAAGACCCGCAAAAATTCAGCCGTCTTGGCGGTAAAATCCCCAAAGGCGCGCTGCTGGTTGGCCCGCCGGGCACCGGCAAAACCCTGCTGGCGCGGGCGATTGCTGGCGAAGCCGGCGTGCCGTTTTTCGCGATTTCCGGCTCTGACTTTGTGGAAATGTTTGTGGGTGTCGGCGCTTCGCGCGTGCGCGATATGTTTGAGCAAGCCAAGAAAAATGCGCCCTGCATTGTGTTTATCGACGAGATCGACGCCGTGGGCCGCCAGCGTGGCTCCGGCATGGGCGGGGGCAATGACGAGCGCGAGCAAACCTTGAACCAGCTCTTGGTCGAGATGGACGGCTTTGAAAGCAATGAAGGCGTGATTCTGCTGGCCGCGACCAACCGCGCCGATGTGCTGGATAAAGCCTTGCTTCGTCCCGGTCGTTTTGACCGCCAGATCCATGTGCCGCTGCCCGATATCAATGGCCGCAAAAAGATTTTGGAAATCCACTCGGGCAAAATTCCGGTGGGTCCGGATGTGGACCTGCGCATTATCGCCCGTGGTTCGCCCGGCTTCTCCGGTGCGGATCTGGCTAATCTGGTGAATGAAGCGGCGCTGACTGCGGCGCGCACCGGCAAGCGCTTTGTGGCGATGGAGGATTTCGAATTCGCCAAAGACAAGGTGATGATGGGCTCCGAGCGGCGCTCGATGGTGTTGACCGAAGTGCAAAAAGAAATGACTGCTTACCACGAAAGCGGCCACGCGATTGTCGGCATCAAGCTGCCAAAATGTGATCCGGTATATAAGGCGACCATTATTCCGCGCGGCGGGGCCTTGGGCATGGTGATGAGCCTGCCCGAAATGGACCAGCTTAACTATTTCAAAGACCAAGTGGAGCAAAAAATCGCGATGGCGATGGCGGGCAAAGCGGCTGAAATCTTCAAATACGGCGAGGAGCGGGTGTCCAATGGCCCGTCGGGCGACATCCAGCAGGCCAGCGCATTGGCGCGGGCCATGGTGCTGCGCTGGGGGATGTCTGATGTGATTGGCAATATCGATTACCAAGCCGCGCATGAGGGATATTCCGGCAATGGCGCTGGCGGGCTTTCAATATCGGAAGGCACGCAAGAGCTGATCGAGAAAGAAGTGAAGCGCTTGATCGATGAAGGCTTTACCTTGGCCGCCAAGCTTATCGAAGAAAACGCCGAGGAATTCGAGCGTTTGGCCCAAGGCTTGCTGGAATACGAAACCCTGACCGGCGCGGAAATCAAGCGGGTTATGCGCGGCGAGCCACCCCTGAAAACCGATGATGACGACGAGGATGACAACGTGTCAAGCGACAGTGGTTCGGTGACCGCGATCCCGAAAGCGGCAAAAAAGCCCAAGGATGATGGTGGCATGGAGCCTCAGCCGCAGGGCTGAAGCCTCCACTGGAATAGCAATTCAAACCCCGGGCCTCTTTGTCTCGGGGTTTTTTTGTTTGGTGTGGCGAAGGGCTTGGTGTTCGTGAGGATGAAGTGTATACTTTGGCACACATTGATAGGTTTCGTCGGCTTTGGCGGGTTGGACGTCGAAATTCGGCGGGTAAATCAGCTCAAGCGGCATAGAGTTTATCCACCCTAACCCCTGCCCAAAAGGTGCCAAATGGAATATAAAACCGATATCGAGATTGCCCGCGCGGCGGATAAACGCCCCATTCAGCAAATTGGCGCCAAGCTTGGCATCCCCGAGGCGGACCTTTTGCCCTATGGCCATGACAAGGCGAAAATCTCGGCGGAATTTATTGCCGCGCAAGCGGATAAGCCCGATGGCAAGCTGATATTGGTAACCGCGATCTCGCCTACACCGGCGGGGGAGGGCAAAACCACCACCACCGTCGGCCTGAGCGACGGGCTGAACGCGATCGGCAAGCAATCGACCATCTGCATCCGCGAGGCCAGCCTTGGCCCGTGCTTTGGCATGAAAGGCGGCGCGGCGGGCGGGGGTTATGCGCAGGTGGTGCCGATGGAGGATATGAACCTGCATTTCACCGGCGATTTTCATGCCATCACCTCGGCCCATAATCTGCTGAGCGCGATGATTGATAATCACATCTATTGGGGCAACGAGCTGGAAATAGACGAGCGCCGGATCGTGTGGCGGCGGGTGATGGATATGAATGATCGCGCGCTGCGGGATATTGTGGTGAGCCTTGGGGGGGTCAGCAACGGCTTTCCGCGCCAAGGCGGGTTTGATATTACCGTGGCTTCCGAGGTGATGGCGATCCTGTGCCTGTCCAACGATCTGGAAGATTTGCAGCGGCGGCTGGGGAATATTATTGTGGCTTATCGCCGTGATCGAACCCCGATTTATTGCCGCGATATCGAGGCAGACGGGGCGATGACGGTGCTGCTTCAGCAAGCGATGCAGCCCAACCTTGTGCAAACGCTGGAAAATAATCCGGCGCTGGTGCATGGCGGGCCGTTTGCCAATATAGCCCATGGCTGCAATTCGGTGGTGGCCACCCAAACCGCGTTAAAAATCAGTGAATATGTGGTGACGGAGGCGGGCTTTGGGGCCGATCTCGGGGCCGAGAAATTCATGAATATCAAGTGCCGCAAGGCAGGGCTTTCGCCCGATGTGGTGGTGCTGGTGGCCACGGTGCGGGCCAGCAAGATGAATGGCGGCGTGGCGCGGGCCGACCTTGGGGAAGAGAACGTGAATGCGGTGA
>WFUK01000116.1 GCA_015485015.1 Paracoccaceae bacterium
CGTCATGCTCCTTTAGTTGGGAAGCATGGACCATTTTACTCATACACAGAAGATCGGACACTCTCCGCCAGTGCCGCTTTCACCGCCGCGCCGGCTTTGCCAAAATCCATCTGGCCGGTATATTTGCTTTTCAGCGCGCCCATGATTTTGCCCATGTCGCGGATAGAGCTGGCCCCCACCTCGGCAATCGCCGCCGTAATTGCCGCTTCCACCTGACTTTCGCTTAACTGTTTGGGCAAAAACTCCTCGATCACCTTGATCTCGGCCCGTTCGCCCTCGGCCAGCTCGATCCGGCCCGCTTCTTCAAACATTTTCGAGCTATCTTGCCGCTGTTTGATCATCTTGGCCAATATCGCCATGATATCCGCATCGCTTACGCCATTTGCGCCCTCGGAACTGCGGGCGGCAATGTCCCGATCCTTGATCGCCGCATTTACCAGCCGCAGGGTCGAAAGCCGTTTGGCCTCCCGCTCGCGCATCG
Source organism: Paracoccaceae bacterium (assembly GCA_015485015.1). Classification (GTDB taxonomy): domain Bacteria; phylum Pseudomonadota; class Alphaproteobacteria; order Rhodobacterales; family Rhodobacteraceae; genus UBA3077. The sequence goes on from WFUK01000116.1 coordinate 482, forward strand.
CATCTTTTTGCGCTTCTTTTAACCGTTCACGGATCATAATCACTTCCAATATGACGCTGGCAGGCCAGCAGGCTGCCCCTTATAGATCAATAATCGGTTTTTCACAACATCCCGCGCCCCCAAGTTTGTAACATTGCTTGACCTTGCCCCGCCCCGCGCATAGTTTGCGAAAAATCCCAAGCCAAGGATTCCCCCATGCCTGATTTTGATCGCTCCGAAGCCGCCCAAGCCCTTGCGCCTGCGGCCCATACCAAGCCCACAGCCTGTATCGCCATGGCCGATGGCACCGTGATATACGGCATCGGCTTTGGTGCCGAGGGCATCGCCATTGCCGAGCTGTGCTTTAACACCGCGATGACCGGCTATCAGGAGATCATGACAGACCCCTCTTATGCGGGTCAGGTCGTCACCTTTACCTTTCCCCATATCGGCAATACCGGCACCACGCCCGAGGATCACGAAGCCGCCGCCCCCGTTGCCGCGGGCATGGTGGTAAAATGGGACCCGACCCATCCGTCAAACTGGCGCGCCACCGATAGCCTGAAAACATGGATGTTCAGGCAAGGCCGGATTGGCGTTGGCGGTGTGGATACCCGCCGCCTGACCCGCGCGATTCGCCAGCAAGGCGCACCGCATGTGGCGATCCAGCACGCCGCCAATGGCGAATTTGATATTGATGCGCTGCTCGCCAAAGCACGCGGGTTTAACGGCATCGAGGGCATGGATCTTGCCAAAGAGGTCACCTGCGACGCCCCATATAAATGGAATGAGCAACGCTGGGCCTGGGGCGAAGGCTTTCCCGAAACCACCGGCAAGGGCCACCGCGTTGTGGCGATTGATTACGGGGCCAAGCGCAATATCCTGCGCTGCCTCGCCTCGGCGGGTTGTGATGTAACGGTGCTGCCCGCGACCGCGACGGCGGAGGAAATCCTGTCGCATAACCCCGAGGGGCTGTTTCTTTCCAACGGGCCGGGCGACCCTAAGGCCACTGGCGAATATGCGGTGCCGATGATTCAGGAAATCCTTGAGAAATCCGACATGCCGATCTTTGGCATCTGCCTTGGTCATCAAATGCTGGCACTGGCCCTTGGCGGCCAAACCCTGAAGATGAATCACGGCCATCACGGAGCCAATCATCCGGTGCAGGATGTGGGGAGTGGCAAGGTCGAGATTACCTCGATGAATCACGGCTTTGCGGTCGATAGCCAAACCCTGCCTGCGGGGGTGAAAGAAACCCATATCAGCTTGTTTGACGGGTCAAATTGCGGGATTTCCATGGAATTCCGTCCGGTTTTCTCGGTGCAGCATCACCCCGAAGCCAGCCCCGGCCCGCAAGATAGCTTTTACCTTTTCGAGCGTTTCGCAGCCCATATCGCCGAAGCCAAGGCCTGAATTAGCTAAATCTTAACCAATACGCGATTAAGCTCCCCTTAAGTGTTTAAGGGGTGCTGCATGAACTATTCTCCAACGCCCCCTATCGGGGCCGCAAAATCAAGGCTTGGCGAGATTTTGCAGCAAAACGGGCGGTTGCGCCCCGCTGACCTTTCCAGAGCCTTGGCCTTGCAAAAAAATCGTGAGGCGCGGCTGGGGGATATCCTGATCGCGCACCGGTTTTCCAGCCAAGCGGCGGTGCAAGCGGCGCTGCTGGCGCAATCTAGCGGCGAAACCATTGATATTTTCAGCGCCCCGCCCGAC
>WFUK01000117.1 GCA_015485015.1 Paracoccaceae bacterium
CAGCGCGGCCTCAAACCCCGCTTCCAGCCCCCATATGGCAAGGCTTAGCGCGCCTTTGCCTCGATCTTGAAAGCTCGGGATATCCTTATAGCCCTCGATGCCCGCATCGGCAAGCAGGCTGCCAAAGCGCTCACGCGAGCCGCTGGAATAGCTGGTGAGGACCACATGGCCCGCTTTGCGTTTCGCTTTAATATGGCCAGCTAAAGCCCCGAAAATACTTACTTTTTCTTGCTGGCGTTCGGATGCAAAACTTCGGCCAGCGCGCCCTCCCATATCCACGACGCCGGGGCCACTGGGCTGCGGGCCGGAGGCAAACTGGCGCACCGCGCGGCCTGCCAACGCCAGATCAAAGGCCTCGGGCGACAGATACAAAAGCTCAGGTGGCACCGGCTTATAAACCGTGGCCATATGGGATTTATCGCCAAGCGCGGCTTTGCGGGTGCTGTATTGCTCCTGCACACTATCCCAGCGCGCGCCCGCTTGCGCCGTTACCTGCTCGACCAACACCACGGGGGCCTCGTCCAGATAATCAAAAAGCGTGTCTAGATGCTCGTAAAAATACGGCAACCAATGCTCAACGCCCTGATGCTTGCGGCCTTCGGAAACCGCCTCGTAAAGCGGATCATCGCGGCCTGCCGCGCCGAACTCGTGGCGGTAACTGGAGCGGAAACGCTGGATGCTTTCGGCGTCAAGGATCACCTCGGAAACCGGCGCCAGCTCGATGCGCTTGATCTTCTCGATGGTGCGCTGGCTGGCAGCGTCAAACCGGCGGGCGGCGTCCAGCACATCGCCAAACAGATCAAGCCGGATCGGGCCGCTATCGCCGGGGGGATAGATATCGATCAGGCCGCCGCGCACCGCGTAATCACCCGGCTCCATCACTGTGGGCGCGCGGGAAAAACCGGCGCGCTCCAGATAGGCATAGAGCTTTTCGGTATTGATCTGCTTGCCGACCTCGGCGGTGAAGGCCGAAGCCGCCACCACGTCCCGGCTTGGCACCCTTTGCAGGGCGGCATTGACAGTCGTCAGCACCACGCAAGCGCCGCTCCAGCCCTTGTGAAAAGACGCAAGGAAGGCCATGCGGCGCGCCGAGACATCGGCATTGGGCGAGATGCGGTCATAAGCAAGGCAATCCCACGCCGGAAATTCAAACACCGGAAGGGCGGGCTGGAAAAAATGCAAAGCCTCGCGCATGGCGGCAAGCTGGCGATCATCGCGCAGGATGCACAGCACCGGACCCGCCGCTTGCGCGACCATATCGGCCAGAACCTTGGCATCAAATCCCGCTGGCGTGCCGCCGGATTTTATCAGGCCTTTGGATAGCGCCTTGGTCATTGCAGATTGATCGGGGGGAGCGCGAGCGGGGCGAAATAAAAGTTGATCACTGCATAGTGATAGACCGCCGCCATCGAGGCGATCACAATCGCCACCAAGCCGATGAATTGATTCCATAGCCTGCGATGCCGCAAAGCCTTGCGCAGCTCGTCGCCCTGAAGCGCCTCGTCTTTAATCCGGTAAGCCAGCTTGACCGTGAATACCGATGCCCCCAGAAGCGGCGCCGCCAGCACAAAAATCGCCTGCGCCAGCTCATAGCCCTGATAATAGCCCCAGCCGCCGATCAGCGCCAGCATGAAGCTGACAAAGGCAATAAAATATGGGCCGCCACGGTCAAAATAATAGATCAGCCGGCGGGCATTGATATGGGCTTGCAGATCACAATGCTCGACAAATTCACCGCCTTTGCGATCGGCCTGCCGGATGGCATCATAGGGCACGCCCAGCGTCCAGTGCGCGGTCATTGACCACGCCACAACGGTGACAATCCAATACCAGACATTCCAGAAGCTGGTGGTTTCGATGAGGCTAAACCCGAGCATGAAAACTCCATATGCGAGAGCGCTAAATTACGGGATTAAACCGGAATTGCAACCGTTTGTTCGGTAATTTCGCTTGAGCGCGGGGTTTGATTCATGGCAAGGAAAAGGAAAGCTCCAACCCGAGGTATTCTTATGATCAGCCCGCTTGCCCCCTTTCCGCTCAACCGCTCCCGCCGCTTGAGGGCGCATGGCTGGATTCGCGATATGGTGGCGGGGGCGGCGCTTGGCGTCGATGATCTGATCTGGCCGATCTTTGTGCGCGAGGGCGAGGGGATTGTGGAGCCGATTGCCAGCATGCCCGGGGTAAACCGGCTATCGGTGGATCAGGCGGTGAAGGCGGCAACAGAAGCCGCGGCGCTGGGCATTCCCTGCATCGCGCTCTTTCCCTATACCGAGGCGAAAGACAAAAATCCGGACTGCACCGAGGCGTTTAACCCCGATAATCTGGTAAACCGCGCCACGCGGGCGATCAAGGCGGCGGTGCCGAATATCGGCATCATGCTGGATGTGGCGCTTGACCCTTATAATTCCGACGGTCATGACGGCTTTGTGCGCGATGGCATAATCGTCAATGACGAAACCCTGATGGCGCTGGAAAAGCAGGCGCTGGTGCAGGCGGAAAGCGGTGCGGATATATTGGGACCGTCGGATATGATGGACGGGCGCATTGGCATCATCCGGCAGGCCCTGGAGGCGCATGATTTCACCGAGGTCGCGATCATGGCCTATTCCGCCAAATTCGCCAGTGCCTTTTATGGCCCGTTTCGCGATGCGGTCGGGGCGACGGGCGCGCTGAAGGGGGACAAAAAAAACTACCAGATCGATGCGCGCAATTCGGACGAGGCGCTGCGGGAAACCGCGCGGGATATTTCTGAGGGCGCGGATATGGTGA
>WFUK01000118.1 GCA_015485015.1 Paracoccaceae bacterium
ATTATATTCTGACCAAAATGGAAGCCACCGGCGAAAGTTACGGCGAGGTGCTGAAAGAAGCCCAGGCGCTTGGCTATGCCGAGGCGGACCCGACCGTCGATGTCGGCGGGATTGACGCCGCGCATAAGCTTTCCCTGCTGACCGCCACGGCTTTTGGCACCCGCGTGGCCTTTGACAAGGTCGAGATCGAAGGCATCCAGCGGATCACGCTGCAAGACATCAAAAACGCCGCCGGCATGGGCTTCAAGATCAAGCTTTTGGGCGTGGCGCAGCAAAACGGCGATGGTATCGAGCAGCGCATGCAGCCCTGCTTGGTCCCCACCGCTTCGCCGCTCGGGCAGCTTGAGGGCGTCAGCAATATGGTGGTGGTGGACGGGGATTTCATCGGCCAGACGGTTTATCAAGGCCCCGGTGCGGGCGAAGGCCCAACGGCCAGTGCGATTCTGGGCGACATCATGGATATCGCGCGCGGCTTGATCATTCCGGCCTTTGGCCAGCCCGCCGCTGGCTTGGCGCAGCCCGAAATATCATCCAACGGTTCGGACGCGGCTTATTACCTGCGCTTCAGCCTCACCGATGCGCCGGGCACCTTGGCCAAGCTGGCCAGCCTGCTCGGGGCGCATAATGTGTCGATCAACCGGATGCACCAATATAGCCATGACGGCAAAACCGCACCTTTGGTGATCGTCACCCATTCCACCCCCCGCGCCGCGCTGGACGGCGCATTGGCGGAGATTTGCGCATTGGAGGCCTCGCTGGCCGAACCGGTAGCCTTACGCATTGAGACCCTATAAAACGGGCGAGATATTAGTCACTCAGGAATTTATCATGAAACATCTCCCTATGCTCGCCACCCTTGCAGCCCTGCTGGCCGCCCCCGCTTATGCCCAGCTGGTAGAAGCCGATAGCGATACCACCGAAGCCCTGCGCCAGCTTGTGTTAAGCAATGGCGAAGATTGCGCAACCGTTACCGATATGCAGCCCGATGGTGCAACCGGTGTGCGTCTTACCTGCCAAAAAAACCCGGATCGCCCGGCTACAGTGGTTTATATCATTGCGGTTAGCGAATCCGGCCTTAGTGTAACCAAAGAATAAACCAACGATCAAAAAGGCCCAAAATGTCCGACACCTCTCTCTATTCCGACCGAATGCTTTCGCTCGGGCTGGCCCGCGTATCCGAACAAGCCGCCATCGCCTCCGCCAAGCTGGTAGGCGCTGGCGATGAAAAAGCCGCCGATCAGGCCGCGGTGGATGCGATGCGCACCCAGCTCAACAAGCTCGATATCAAGGGCCGGATTGTGATTGGCGAGGGCGAGCGCGACGAAGCGCCGATGCTTTATATCGGTGAGGAAGTCGGCAAGGGCAATGGTCCCGAGGTCGATATCGCGCTGGACCCGCTGGAAGGCACCACGCTTTGCGCCAAGGATATGCCGAATTCATTGGCCGTGATCGCAATGGGACCAAAGGGCTCGATGCTCTATGCCCCGGATACCTATATGGAAAAGCTGGCGATTGGCCCGGGCTATCCAAAAGATGTGGTCACGCTATCCATGACGCCCACCGAGCGGGTGCGCGCGCTGGCCACGGCCAAAGGGGTTGAGCCTTCCGATATTATGGTCTGCGTGCTGGAGCGGCCGCGCCACGAGGCGATGATCCGCGAGCTGCGCGAAACAGGCGCGCATATCCGGCTGATTACCGATGGCGATGTCGCCGGTATTATCCACTGCGCCGAGACCGAGAAAACCGGCATTGATATGTATATGGGTTCCGGTGGCGCGCCCGAAGGGGTGCTGGCTGCCGCCGCGCTGAAATGCATGGGCGGGCAGATGTATGGCCAGCTTATTTTCCGCAATGACGACGAGCGGGCGCGGGCGCGCAAAACCGGCGTGACCGATTTTGACCGGATTTATGCGCTGGATGATCTGGTGATGGATGATGTGATCTTTGCCGCGACAGGGGTTACCGATGGTTCGGTGGTATCGGGCGCGCGGCGGGTGAATGGCTATCTGGAAACGGAAACCATCCTGATGCGCTCCAAAACCGGCTCTGTGCGGCGGTTGTTTTATCGGCAGCGCAATCAATAATGGACGAGCCTGAGGAAAAAGAACGCCCCCATACCTTGCTCAAAGGCGCGCTTAGCGTCTGGCTTCTGGGCTGGGCGGCTTTGATGGCGGTATTCCTCAGGCTGCAATTCAGCAGTAATCCGCTGTTTAACTGGCCGATGGCAACCGTCTGGTTCGGGCTGTCTGCCCTTGGCTGGATCGTGGTTTACCGCGTGCTGCGCCGCTTGCGCAACCTCCCCCCCGAATGAGCGGCTATCTCGGAGTCGAGGCCTCGCTCACCGGGCGGCACTGGATCGGCCCCTCGGCAGAGGTGGAGCGGCAAGCCGAGGCCATCGCCCAGGCCAGCGGCCTGCCCGATGTGCTATGCCGCATCTTGGCCCTGCGCGGGGTTGCGCCTAGCGATGCCACGGCATTTCTCGCTCCAAGCTTGCGGGATCTAATGCCGGACCCGTCGATCCTGAAAGATATGGACATCGCCGCCAAACGCATATTTGACGCGCTGCAAACCAAGCAGCGCATCGCGATTTTTGCCGATTATGATGTAGACGGCGCGACCTCGGCGGCGCAGCTTCTGGGCTGGTTTGGCGCGCTGGGAACTCGGGCCACGCTTTATGTGCCGGATCGCTTGAAAGAGGGCTATGGCCCGAATAATGCAGCGATGCAAAGCCTTGGCGAGGCCCATGATCTGATTATCTGCGTGGATTGCGGCACCGTGGCGCATGAGCCGATCCAAACGGCGGTGGATGCCGGTGCCGAGGTGATCGTGCTGGACCATCACCTCGGCGGCGAGACCCTGCCGCCCGCTTTGGCCGTGGTAAACCCCAACCGCCAGGATGAGGAGGTAGAGCCGACCTATCTTTGCGCCGCTGGCGTGGTTTTTCTTACATTGGTAGCTGTGAACCGCCATTTCCGCGAGGCGGGTATTTCGGCCCCGCCGCTGATGGATATGCTTGATCTGGTAGCCCTTGGCACGGTGGCCGATGTGGCTCCGCTGGTCGGATTCAACCGCGCTTTGGTGCGCCAAGGGCTTACCGTTATGGCCGCACGGCAGCGCCCGGGGCTGGTGGCGCTGGGGGATGTGGCCAAGCTGAACTCTGCCCCGCGCGCCTATCATCTGGGCTATATGCTGGGGCCGCGCATCAATGCTGGCGGGCGGATCGGCAAGGCTGATCTTGGCACGCGGCTCTTAACCACCTCCGATTTTCACGAAGCCGAAGCCTTGGCCGAGCGGCTGAACCTGCTAAACAGCGAGCGCCGCGAGATCGAAGCCAGCGTGCAAGCGAGCGCCGAGACCCAAGCCGAGGAACGCGGGGTCGATGGCCCGCTGGTATGGGCGGCGGGGGAAGGCTGGCATCCGGGCGTGGTCGGGATTGTCGCCTCTCGGCTAAAGGAAAAATTCAACCGCCCTGCTCTGGTGATCGGCCTGAATGACGAGGGCATCGGTCAAGGTTCGGGGCGCTCGGTCAGCGGCATTGATCTGGGCGCAGCCATTTCGGCGCTCACCCGCGAAGGGCATTTCTTGAAGGGCGGCGGCCATAAAATGGCGGCGGGGTTAAGCGTCGAGACCGGCAAAATCGAAGCGGCGATGCAGCGCTTAGCCGAGAAGCTCGGCCAGCAAGGCGCGGGCAAAATCGGACCAAAAGATCTAAGCATCACCGCCACGATCGGCAATGCCACCCCCGAGCTGATCGAGCAGATCGAAGCCGCAGGCCCGTTTGGCGCTGGCGCCCCTGCCCCGCGCTTTGCCATCCTCAATGCCCGCATAAAATTCGCCAAGCCCGCAGGCGAAAGCCATCTGCGCCTTACGGTGGATAATGGCGGCGGCCCGATTGACATCATCGCCTTTCGCGCTTTTGAAACCCCGCTCGGGCAGGCATTGCTCAATCACGCAG
>WFUK01000119.1 GCA_015485015.1 Paracoccaceae bacterium
CCCATAAGCTTCGGTCCTGAAATTGCAAAGATATCATTGTCTTATCCGGGGAGAGCCGCGCGGCTTCGCGCGCCATGTGAAGGTCCATCAAAGCCCATAGGCCTGCGGTTTCGGGGCGCGATTGCAGGTGGTGCAGCAGCTTGCACAGGCGCAAAGCCTCGCTTGAAAGCGCTGAGTTTTGCGGGGCATATCCGGCGTTGAAAATCAGGTATATTACCGCTAGCACCGCATCAAGCCGCGCTGAAATATCCGGCCCCTCCGGCACGCGATAAGGAATACGCGCGTGGCGAATTTTGGCCTTGGCGCGGGTTAAGCGTTGGTTCATGGTGGCATGTGATACCAAAAATGCCCGCGCGATTTCTTGCGCTGATAGCCCACATAGGCTGCGCAAGGTAAGCGCCACTTGCGAATCTTGTGCTAGAGCTGGATGGCAGCAGGTGAAAATAAGGCGCAGGCGCTCGTCCGGTATTTCCTGCGCGGCTTCAGCCTCGGGCTGGTCTTCCGCAATAAGCGCGAGATCGTGCATCACGGCCTCGCCTTTTGCCCGTTGCGACAGGCGCAAACGGTCAATGGCACGCCGCCGCGCTACCGTTAGCAACCAAGCGCCAGCGCTTGACGGCGTGCCACCGCCGGGCCATACGCGCGCGGCCTCGATCATTGCATCCTGAAGCGCATCCTCCGCGAGGTCAAAATCGCGGAACTGCGCGATGAGCGCCGCCAGCACCCGCGCGGACTCAGCCTTGAAAGCCCGCGCGAGTGCCGTTTGCGTCACTGATCAAAGACCATGATCGGGCGCACTTCGACACAACCATATTTCGCGGATGGAATTCTGGCCGCCCATGCCAAAGCGTCATCCAGATCGGCACATTCCAGCAGGCAATAGCCGCCAAGGGTTTCTTTGGTTTCAGCAAATGGCCCGTCGGTTATCTGGGCTTTCCCGCCGCGCATCCGCACCGTGCTGGCATCGGTTTCGGGCATCAAAGCCTCTCCGCTGACATACACACCGGCCGCAATCGCATCTTGGGTAAACTGGCCATAGTCAGCCATTAAATCACCTTCATAATCCTGTTCGCCATTGGGAACCCCATAAATTAGCGCCATATATTGCATGATAAATTCCTTCATTTGTGCCAGAGCCGCTGATGCGCTCCTATGGTATAGACGTAGCAAGCTTGCCATTTTCTACATCGCAGGCAAAGTTTTTTACGATTTCATTGTATATCGCCGCAAAACCCCCTATTTGCGAGGCTTCAAAGGAGCCATTATGAGCATTGCCGAAAAAATCGCATGGGATGACAGCTTGCTGCCCTTCCAGCTGGATAAAGCCGATATTCGCGGCCGCTTTGTGCGGCTGGACGGGGCGTTGAACCGTATACTGGATCAGCATAATTACCCCGAGCCAGTGGCGCGGCTGGTTGCCGAAGCGGTGGTGCTGACGGCGCTGATCGGGCAAACCATCGGCTTCAAGGCCAAGCTCAGCCTGCAAATTCGCGGCAATGGTCCGATCCGGCTGATCGCGACCGACTATTTTGCGCCCGAAGCCGAAGGCGAAGCGGGGCAGGTTCGGGCCTATGCCAGCTATGATGCAGGAAAAGTTAGCAATGCGGCGCCGTTTTCGCAACTCGGCAAAGGCATGTTTGCGGTGCTGATCGATCAAGGCACGGGGCAAGCGCCCTATCAGGGGATCACGCCGTTAAATGGCGGGTCGCTGGCCAGCTGTGCCGAAACCTATTTTGCGCAATCCGAGCAGCTGGCGACGCGCTTCGCCCTCAGTATCGCGCGCGGCAAAAGCTGGCGCGCGGCAGGGCTGGTATTGCAGCATATGCCAAAGGCGTCGCCGCTCAAGGTGATGGCCGAAATGGCGGATCCGGAGATGGATGCCGAAAACTGGAACCGGGCTACGATCTTGCTGGAATCGGTGCAGCAAGAGGAAATGATCGGGCCAAAGGTTAGCCCGGCCGAGCTACTATTCCGGCTTTTCCACGAGGATGCACCAAGGGTTTACGATCCGCAGCCGGTGCGCTTTGGTTGCACCTGCTCCGAGGATAAGGTGCGGCAAAGCATGACGATCTATTCGGCCAAAGACATCGCAACCATGACTACGGATGCCGGCACGCTCACCGCTGATTGCCAGTTCTGCGGCGCGCATTACGTGCTGGATCCAAGCACCTTGGGCAAGGATGCCTGAAGCCAGCCATTGCGGCGCGTCTGGCCCCGGTGATTGAGCAAATGCAGCACCCGCGCCGCGCGGTATGTGTTGCATTGTGGGGCTAAGCTTGCGGCGCGCGCCCTTTTGCCGAGCGTAGCGAGGCCACGCCCAACGGGAGGCGGCTTGCTGCGTAAGCAGCACGACGTCCGACGGGCGGGAGCCGCTAGCCTATCTAATCGGATCCATTTCGGCGTCTTGCAAGCTGCAATCCTGCACCACATCCACCCCGCAGGCGCGCGGAGACAGGTCTTTGTTCAGGCAAATCCGCACTTCCTGAATGCGATTTTGCGAGCAGGTTACGGTCACACCATCGGCCACCATATCGGGGTTGGCTTCCAGAAAGGCGGCCTCTACCACCGAGGCGGGTAGCTCGATTCCCTCGGGCAGGCGGCGAAACACTTCGGGACGGTTTACGGCGGCGTAAGCCTCGCGCACGGCATCAAAATATTCATCCGCTGGCAGCCCCGCACAGCGACCGTGCTTTTTCCATTGATACCACGCCGAGCCGCCCGATCCCATGATATCGGCCATATCGCGGGTCATGCTGCGGGAGGGGTCGCGCGTGGTGGTGCGGCAATAGCTCGGCCAGCCCGCCTCGAATTGCGGCCAAAGCCCATGCACGGCAAAGCCGTAACCCTTATCCGCGTCGCATTGGGGTGAATTTCGATCATCGCCGGCTTCTTCGCACCAGCTCGGGGTCCAGCTTAGGGCCAGAACGTAATAGTCAAATTCCCCCGCCGGATCGCCTTCGGCAAGAAGTGGCGCAGGGGACAGGGCGAGAAGGGCGGCGCAAATAAAGCGCTTTATCATTTTGTTCATAGCGCTTATATAGACGGTAATTCCCCCCACGAAAACCTAAATCAGCGCCTTGCGCAACCGGGATTTCGGCAAGGGATCAACCGTGACTACAGGAGTTCACCATGGCGCTGCCACTTATGCCCAAAGCCACCGCCGTATGGCTGATTGATAATACAACGCTCGATTTCAAACAGATTTCGGCCTTCACCGGCTTGCACGAGCTTGAGGTGAACGGCATCGCCGATGGCGAGGTTGCGGTTGGGGTGAAGGGGTTTGATCCTGTTGCCAACAAGCAGCTGACCGCGGAAGAAATCAAGCGCTGTGAGGCCGACCCAAAGGCCAAGCTGGAGCTGATGTTTAACCCCGCTTCCGAGGGCGAAATGAAGCGCAAAGGGCCGCGTTACACCCCGCTTTCCAAGCGTCAGGACCGCCCCGCCGCCATTGCATGGCTGGTAAAATTCCACCCCGAACTGACCGATGGGCAAATCTCCAAGCTGGTAGGCACTACCAAGCCAACCATTATGGCAATCCGCGAGCGCACCCACTGGAATATCGCCAATATTCAACCGATTGATCCGGTGGCGCTGGGCATGTGTCGGCAAATCGAGCTGGATACGGTTGTGGCAAAAGCCGCCGCCAAAGCTGCAAAAAATGGCGAGGTTATGTCTGACGAGGAACGCATGAAGCTGGTTTCCACCGAGCAGAGCTTGCAGATGGAAGAAGACCGTCCGATGCCGTCCAATGTATCGGGGCTGGAAAACTTTGCGCTGGGCGAGAAGCCGGAGAAAGAAAAAGTGCTGGATGCGGATAGCCTGTTTAACCTGCCAAAGGGTGATGGCGACGAATAAGCCATTGGTGGGGTGAAGCCCCGCCCCCGTATCTTTACTATTGCCAGCACTTTTTAAGCTGATACATCTGGGCCATATACCCTTCCAAAGGAATGATTATGGCCCACGATCTCCCCCCCCAAAGCGCCCCCTCTCTTAGCTCGTTTAACTGGGAGGACCCCTTTTTGTTTGACGATCAGCTGTCGGATGAGGAGCGGATGATGCGCGATTCGGCGCGGGCCTATGCGCAGGAAAAGTTGCAACCACGCGTGATTGAGGCCTTTCGCGAAGAAAATTTCGATCCGGATATTTTTGCCGAAATGGGCGAGATGGGCCTGCTGGGCATCACCCTTCCCGAGGCTTATGGCGGGCTTTCTGGCAGCTATGTTTCTTATGGTTTGGTGGCGCGCGAGGTGGAGCGGGTCGATAGCGGCTATCGCTCGATGATGTCGGTGCAAAGCAGCCTCGTGATGTATCCGATCTATGCTTACGGCACCGAGGCGCAGCGGCGGAAATACCTGCCGGGGCTGGCCGCTGGCACGCTGATCGGCTGTTTTGGTCTGACCGAACCGGATGCAGGATCAGACCCGGGCGGCATGAAAACCGTGGCCAAGCGGGTGGATGGCGGTTATGTGCTGAACGGCTCCAAAATGTGGATATCCAATAGCCCGATTGCCGATGTTTTTGTGGTCTGGGCCAAATCAGACGCCCATGGCGGCAAGATCAAGGGCTTTGTGCTGGAAAAGGGGTTGAAGGGGTTGAGCGCGCCGAAAATTGCCGGCAAGCTTAGCCTGCGCGCTTCGATCACCGGCGAGATCGTGATGCAGGATGTCGAGGTGTCCGAAGATGCGATTTTGCCAAATGTGGAAGGGCTGAAAGGTCCGTTTGGTTGCCTGAACCGCGCCCGCTACGGTATTAGCTGGGGCGTGCTGGGGGCGGCGGAATTTGCGTGGCACGCGGCGCGGCAATACGGGCTGGATCGGGTGCAATTTGGCAAGCCGCTGGCCGGCACCCAGCTATTTCAGAAAAAGCTGGCGGATATGCAAACGGAAATCACGCTGGGCTTGCAGGCCAGCCTGCGGGTCGGGCGCTTGATGGACGAGGGCCGCGCGGCACCGGAAATGATCTCTATGATCAAGCGCAATAATTGCGGCAAGGCGCTGGATATTGCCCGTATGAGCCGCGATATGCATGGCGGCAATGGCATCTCGGAAGAATTTCAGGTGATGCGCCATATGGTGAATTTGGAAACCGTAAACACCTATGAGGGGGCGCATGATGTGCATGCGCTGATTTTGGGGCGGGCGCAAACCGGAATTCAGGCGTTTTTCTAGCTCTGTTTTATTGAGAAAAGCGCGGTTTTGCTGTCGCGCCCTCCCATAAACTGAACGATGGTTCAATTATTATCTTGCCACATCAAAATTTCTTGCTAGTCTAGCCAAAACCGACAGGCACAAGCCTGCGTATTTTACGGGGCCCAACAGCCCGGCTAGGGAGGAAATGGCATGCGCGCAAGTGTTCTGCCCGAAGGCTTGGATACATTCCCGAAATTGCTGGCGCGCAATGCCACGCAATGGGCGGATGTGCCTGCCTACCGCGAAAAAGAATATGGTATCTGGCAAAGCTGGAATTGGGCCGAGGTGCATGAGGAAGTGAACGCGCTGGCCATGGGCTATGTGGCGCTGGGGCTGAACGAGGGGGATTATGTGGCGATTATTGGCCGCAACCGCCCCTATCTGTATTGGGCGATGCTGGCAGCGCAGGCCGCAGGCGGAATTCCGGTGCCGCTTTATCAAGAGGCCAATGCCGAAGAAATGGCCTATGTGCTGGAGCATTCCGGTGCGCGGTTTATCATCGCCGAAGATCAGGAACAGGTGGATAAGGTCTTGGAAATTCAGGACCAATTGCCGAATGTTACCCAGATCATTTATTTTGACAAGCGCGGGATGCGCAAATACGAACACACGCATTTGAATGCCTATTCCGATGTGCAGGCCGAGGGCCGCGCGGGCCATGCGCGCCTAGCGCCGGTGCTGAAAGAGCGGCAGGCCAGGCTCGATGAAAATTCGACCTGTGTCATGCTTTATACCTCCGGCACCACCGGAAAGCCGAAGGGTGTGGTGCTTTCCAATACCAATATCATCGCCTCTGCCAGAGCGTCCTCCGAGTTCGATAATCTGAATGCGGGGGATTCGGTGCTGGCCTATCTGCCGATGGCATGGGTGGGTGATTTTATATTTTCCATTGGTCAAAGCTGCTGGACAGGCTTTTGCGTGGCTTGCCCCGAAAGCCCGCAAACCATGCAAGCGGATTTGCGCGAGATTGGCCCGAGCTATTTCTTTGCCCCGCCGCGATTCTTTGAAGGCTTGCTGACCAATGTGATGATCCGGATTGAAGATGCCAGCCCGATGAAGAAGAAGCTGTTTCACAAATACATGGCCCATGCCAAAAAGGTCGGGCCGGATTTGCTGGACGGCAAACCGGTGAGCTTTGGCGACAAGCTGAAATACAAAATCGGCGATTTGCTGATCTATGGCCCGCTGAAAAACACCCTTGGTCTCTCGAAAGTGCGGGTTGGCTATACGGCGGGCGAGGCGATTGGTCCCGAGATTTTCGAGTTTTACCGCTCGCTGGGGATTAACCTCAAGCAGCTATACGGCCAAACCGAAGCCAGCGTATTTATCACCCAGCAGCCCGATGGCGAGGTGCGCGCCGATACGGTGGGTGTGCCTAGCCCCGGGGTGGAGCTGAAAATCGCCGATAATGGCGAGGTTTACTACCGCTCGGCAGGCACTTTTGTGGAATATTACAAAAACCCCGAAAGCACGGCCGATACCAAAGACCCCGAGGGCTGGGTGGCCACGGGTGACGCCGGCTTTATCGAGGAAAGCTCGGGGCATCTGCGCATTATCGACCGCGCTAAAGACGTGGGAAAAATGGCCGATGGCTCTATGTTTGCGCCCAAGTTTGTGGAGAACAAGCTGAAGTTTTACCCCGACATTCTGGAAGCCGTGGTGTTTGGCGCGGGGCGGGAAAACTGCGTGGCTTTCATCAATATCGACCTTGGCGCCGTGGGCAACTGGGCCGAGCGCAATAACATCGCTTATGCCTCTTATCAGGAGCTGGCGGGGCATCCGCAGGTCTATGATACCATTCAAAGCCATATCGAAGAGGTGAATAAATCGGTGGCGCGGGATGAAATGCTCTCGGGCTGCCAGATCCACCGGTTTTTGGTGCTGCACAAAGAGTTGGACCCAGATGATGGCGAAATGACCCGCACGCGGAAGGTGCGCCGCAAGCTGGTGGGCGAGAAATTCAACGACCTTGTAGCCGCACTTTATGATGGTTCTGGCAGTATTTATACCGAAACCGAGGTGACCTATGAGGATGGCCGCAAAGGCGCGATTAGCGCCACGCTGGAGCTGCGCGATGTGGCGGTGGTGCCGGTGAAGGGCGAGGTAGCGGCATGAGTGACGGATATGTAACGCCCGATGGCCGCACCATCGGTGGCAAGGTGCTGGAGATGCAAAATATCACCCTGCGTTTTGGCGGTGTGGTGGCGATCAAGGATATTTCCTTTGATATCCGCGAGGGCGAAATCCGCGCCATTATTGGCCCGAACGGCGCGGGGAAATCCTCGATGCTGAACGTGATCAACGGATTTTATCACCCGCAAGAGGGGCAAATTCTGTTTCATGGCGAGGTGCGCAAGCCGATGAAGCCCTACCAGATCGCCAAGCAGGGCATTGCCCGCACCTTTCAGAATATCGCGCTGTTCAAGGGGATGAGCACGCTGGACAACATCATGACCGGCCGCTTTAACCATATGAAAACCAATATAATTTCCCAGATGATCTGGCAAGGCCCCGCCGCGCGCGAGGAGGCTGAAAACCGCGAGATCGTGGAAAAGGTGATTGATTTTCTGGAAATCCAGGCCATCCGCAAAACCCCCGTGGGGGCGCTGCCTTATGGCCTGCAAAAGCGGGTGGAGCTGGGGCGGGCCTTGGCCGCGCAGCCCAAGCTGCTTTTGCTGGACGAGCCTATGGCAGGTATGAATGTGGAGGAAAAAGAGGATATGAGCCGCTTTATCCTTGATGTGAACGATGAATTCGGCACCACCATCGCCCTGATCGAGCATGATATGGGTGTGGTGATGGATATATCCGACCGCGTGGTGGTGATGGATTACGGCAAAAAAATCGGCGATGGCACGCCAGACGAGGTGCGCAACAATCAGGCTGTGATTGATGCATATCTTGGTGTGGATCACGGGTAGGGGAACGCTATGTACGACCAATTATTATATGGTATTGAAGCCGCAATTAACGGGCTGATGACGGGGGTTATGTATTCCCTCGTGGCGCTCGGCTTTGTGCTGATCTTCAAGGCCTCGGGTATTTTCAACTATGCCCAAGGGGTGATGGCGCTGTTTGGTGCGCTCACTTTGGTAGGTATTCAAAGCGGGCAGGTGCCTTTTGCCGGCCTGATCAACGCGATATTCGGCACCAATATCCAGAATTTTGGCTGGGAGCTGCCCGCCATTGCGGCCATCATTCTTACCATCGCCATGATGATCCTGTTTGCCTGGATGGTGGAGCGGTATTTGCTGAAACACCTGATCAACCAAGAGCCGATTATCCTGTTTATGGCCACCATCGGGCTGGCCTATTTTATGGAAGGCGTGGGCGATTTGATGTGGGGGTCCGATATTAAAAAAATCGATCTTCCCATTCCGCAAGGCATCAATAATACCATAGATTCCCTGACCTATGATTGGTTCGGCTACGGGTTTTATATCGACAATCTGGATATCACGGCTTCGGTTCTTGCGATCATTCTGGTGGTGACGCTGACGATTTTCAGCCAGTATTCCAGCACAGGCCGTGCCCTGCGGGCGGTGGCGGATGATCACCAGGCGGCGCTTTCGGTGGGGATTAGCTTGCGCTCTATCTGGGTGATTGTCTGGTCTATTGCGGGCTTTATCGCCTTGGTTGCGGGGGTGATGTGGGGGGCAAAATCCGGTGTGCAATTCTCGCTGTCGCTGATCACGCTCAAGGCGCTGCCGGTGCTGATGCTTGGCGGTTTCACCTCGATCCCCGGCGCTATTATTGGCGGCATGATCATTGGCGTGGGTGAAAAGGTGTTTGAATTTGTCGTCAGCTCCAGCTGGTTTGGCGATGCCATGGGCTTTACCATGAATGCCACCGAAAACTGGTTTGCCTATGTGCTGGCGCTTGTCTTCCTTGTCTTTCGGCCCCAGGGCCTGTTTGGCGAAAAAATCATCGAGAGGGTTTAGGCCATGTTGTATCGTGAAGCCGGCGATTATAAAAAATCATATGCCGAAGACAGCCAGACCTTTCCGCTAAAGCTGGATCGCTGGGCCTATTATGCGCTGCTGGCCGTGGCCTTTTTGGTGGTGCCGTTTGTGATCAATGATTATTGGGCAAGCGCGGTGCTAATTCCGTTTTTGATCTGGTCGATCGCCTCGCTGGGGCTGAATATCCTCACGGGATATTGCGGGCAGGTGAGCCTTGGCACTGGCGGGTTTATGGCGGTGGGGGCTTATGCATCTTATAAGCTGATGACCTCGTTTCCTGACCTCAACATCATGATCATCGTGCTGCTTTCGGGCGCGATCACGGCGGCGGTGGGGGTGGTATTTGGCCTGCCAAGCCTGCGGATCAAGGGGTTTTATCTGGCGGTAGCCACGCTGGCGGCGCAGTTTTTCCTTGTGTGGCTGTTTAACAAGGTCGAGTGGTTTTACAACTATTCCGCCTCGGGGCAAATCTCCTCGCCTACCCGCAGCATGTTCGGTTTTGAAGTGACCGGCCCGACCGCCTCTGCTTCGGCCAAATATCTTTTCTGCCTTGTGCTGGTGGTGGGGCTGGCTTGGGTGGCGCGCAATCTTACCCGTGGTCGCATTGGCCGCTCGTGGATGGCCATTCGCGATATGGATATTGCAGCCGAGATCATCGGGGTTAATCCGCTCAAAACCAAGCTCACCGCCTTTGCCGTCAGCTCGTTTTTTGTCGGGGTGGCGGGAGCGCTGATGTTTGCGGTCTATCTTGGCGCGGTGGATGTGGGTGATACCTTTGGCATCCAGAAATCGTTTCTCGTGCTGTTTATGATCATCATCGGCGGGCTTGGTTCGATCCTCGGCAGCTTCATCGGCGCGGCTTTCCTTGTGGTTATGCCGGTTTTGTTGAAGAATGTGATGGTGGGGATGCTGGGTTGGCCGAGCGATATGTCATCCTATCTTGAGCTGGTGATTATTGGCTTCCTGATTATGCTAACGCTAATTCTGGAACCGCACGGGGTGGCGCAGCTTTGGCGCGTTACCAAACAGAAATTACGCCTATGGCCTTTCCCGCATTAGGGGCAGGCTTTTAACCGCTACCGGAAAACCGGAGCATAACAGTGTCAAACCTAAAGGGAGGAACGACATGAAATTCAAGAAACTGACAGCCATTGCTGTCTCCGCGCTGGTCGCGGCAAGCCCGCTGATGGCGAACGAGCTGGAATTCCCCAGCATCAGCTATCGCACAGGGCCATTCGGGGCCAACGGCGCCGAGGTTGCAGACGGATTTTCCGACTATATGACCCTGCTGAACGAGCGCGATGGCGGCATTGGCGGTGTGCGGATAAACGCCGAAGAATGCGAAACCGGCTTTAATGCGGAAAAAACCGTAGAATGCTATGAAGCCACAAAAGACTCCGGCGCGCTGGTTTATACCCCGCTATCTACAGCCGCCACCTACCAGCTTATTCCACGGGTAACGGCAGACCAAATTCCGCTGCTTTCCATGGGCTATGGCCGGACCTCGGTGTCCAATGGCGATGTTTTCCCCTATGTTTTCAATTTTCCTGCCAATTACTGGACAGGCGCTTCGGTGATTGTAAACCATCTGCTGGATATCAATGGCGGCTCGCTTGAAGGCAAAACCATCGCGCTGGCTTTTCACAATTCGGCCTTTGGCAAAGAGCCTATTCGCACGCTGGAAGCCCTGGGCGAAATCTATGGCTTTGATCTGACATTGCTGCCGATTGACTCCCCTGGTCAGGAGCAGAAATCGCAATGGCTGCAAGTGCGCCGCGAAAAGCCTGACTATGTGCTGCTTTGGGGCTGGGGCGTGATGAATCAGGTCGCCATTCAGGAGGCTGCGAATATTCGCTTCCCGATGGAAAACCTGATCGGCGTTTGGTGGTCCGGCTCGGATAATGATGTTATTCCGGCGGGCGATGCGTCGAACGGCTATAAGGCGGTAACCTTCCACAATGTGGGCACGGATTTCCCGGTTTTTGACGACATCCAGCAATATGTTGTGGATGCGGGCCTTGCTGCCGGCACTGGCGAAAATGTTGGCACGATCCTTTATAACCGGGGCCTTTACCAAGCTGCCATTCTTGCCGAAGCTGTGAAAGTGGCGCAGGCGCGCAGCGGGGTGGCGGATATTACCGCTGAAATGATGCGTGATGGCATGGAAAATCTGGTCATTAATGACGAGATCATGGAGGCTGTTGGCCTGAAAGGATTTGGTCCGAATTTCACCGTTTCCTGTGCGGATCACGGTGGTCCTGGCTTGGGCGCGATCCAGCAATGGGATGCCGCCTCGCAAAGCTGGAGCCTGATCACGGACTTTATCGAGCCTGATATGGAAGTGATCCAGCCTTTGATCGATGCGGATTCGGCAGCTTATGCCGCTGAAAACGGCATCGAAACCGGTCGCTGTAACTAAGACATTTCCCCGCTCCGGCCATTGGTCGGGGCGGGCCTTATTCTTGAAGGAAATCCAATGCTGGATGATGTTGAAAAGCGCGAGACCCTGCTGGAGGTCAGCAATATCGAGGTGATATATAATCACGTGATCTTGGTGCTGAAGGGGGTGAGCCTGTCGGTTCCCAAAGGCGGCATTACCGCTTTGCTCGGCGGCAATGGCGCAGGCAAAACCACCACATTGAAAGCGATTTCCAATCTGCTGCGCGGCGAGCGCGGCGAGGTAACCAAAGGCACGATCCTGTATCGCGGCAAGCCGATCGACAAGCTTGATCCTGCCACGCTGGTAAAACAGGGCGTTATTCAGGTGATGGAAGGGCGGCATTGCTTTGAGCATCTGACGGTTGAGGAAAACCTGATGACAGGTGCCTATACCCGCCGGGATGGCAAGGCAGCGGTTAAGCAAAGCCTTGAACTGGTGTATGAATATTTCCCGCGCTTGCGAGAGCGGCGTAAATCGCAGGCGGGCTATACCTCGGGCGGCGAGCAGCAAATGATCGCCATCGGGCGGGCGCTGATGAGCAACCCTGAAACCGTGCTACTGGATGAGCCGAGCATGGGGCTGGCGCCGCAGCTGGTCGAGGAGATTTTTGGCATTGTGCGAAATTTGAACCAAAAGGAAGGGGTTTCGTTTTTGCTGGCCGAGCAAAATACCAATGTGGCCCTGCGCTATTCCGATTATGGCTATATTCTGGAATCCGGCCGCGTGGTGATGGACGGGCTGTCTGCCGATCTGCGCGAAAACCCCGATGTGAAGGAATTTTATCTCGGGATTTCGGATGATGGCCGCAAGTCTTTTCGCGACGTGCGCTCCTATCGTCGCCGGAAGCGCTGGCTGAGCTGATGGCGTATTTTGATACATTAGAAACCCGCTCAATGGACCAGCGCCATGCGGCGCAATTGGCGCAATTGCAAAACCGGCTAACCGAAGCCGGCGCTTCAGAGGCGTGGAAAGATACGGCCATATCGGTCAAAGCCCTTGCCGACCTGCAAAACATGCCGATCCTGCGCAAATCAGAACTCTCCCCATGGCAAAAGGAACAGCCACCCTTTGGCAGCATCCGCACCTCCAACATCACCCACTATTTCCAATCCCCCGGCCCGATCCATGAGCCGGGCCGCATAAAGGGCGATTGGTGGCGGCTCGGGCGTTTTCTTCATGCCACGGGTATCGGCGCGTCTGACGTGGTGCAAAATTGTTTTTCCTATCATCTTACCCCGGCGGGTATGATGTTTGAAAGCGCGGCGCAGGCGGTGGGGGCCAAGGTGCTGCCCGCTGGCACGGGGCAAACCGAGCTTCAGGTAGAGGCCGCTGCGCATCTTGGCTGCACGGCCTATGCCGGCACGCCGGATTACCTGAAAATCATCCTCGATAAGGCCGATGAAATGGGCCGCGAGCTGCACTTCACCCGCGCGGCTGTGGGCGGCGGGGCGCTATTCCCGAGCCTGCGCGCGGAATATGCGGAGCGCGGCATCCAATGCCTGCAATGCTATGCCACCGCCGATCTTGGCAATATTGCCTATGAAAGTGCGGCGATGGAAGGTATGATCGTGGATGAGGGCGTGATCGTTGAAATCGTCACCCCCGGCACGGGTATTCCGGTGCCGGAGGGCGAGGTGGGCGAGGTAATCGTTACCACACTAAACGCCGATTATCCGCTTATTCGTTTTGCCACCGGTGATCTTTCGGCGGTGCTACCTGGCCAAAGCCCTTGTGGTCGCACAAATATGCGCATCAAAGGCTGGATGGGCCGCGCGGACCAAACCACCAAGATCAAGGGCATGTTTGTACGCCCCGAGCAGGTAGCGGCGCTGGTGGCGCAGCATTCCGGCGTGCATAAAGCGCGGGTGACGGCGCTGCGTGTGGGCGAACAAGATATGATGAAGGTGCAATTCGAGGCGGATGGTGGCGATATCGAAGCGCTGGGCCGCGCGGTTCAGGCGACCTTAAAGCTGCGCGGCGAGATCGAGATCGTGCCGCCGGGCAGCCTGCCCAAGGACGGGCTGGTGATCGACGATAAGCGGAATTATGACTAAAACCGGCATTTCACCTCCATAAATCCGGCATGGGCTGGCGCTGATATTCCTAATCGCTAAACTGGGCCTGAACCGCAGGAGGATATATTATGCGTATCATTACATTTATCGTGGCGATTATGAGCCTAGGAGCCATGGGCGCGCAGGCGCAAAACGTGGCGCTGGTGCTTTCAAACGGCTATTACGAAGATGGCGGGGATGCGCCAAATATCTCGCGCCGGCACCAAAGCATCGTTTCGGCTTTTGAGGCGCAAGGCTATGAGGTGATCGAGGGTAAAGACCAAAATCGCGTCGAAATGCGTCAGTTGCTCAATCGTTTTGAAAGCAAGGTCGCCACCGCCGATATTGCCGTTGTCAGCCTGCAGGGCCATATGGTGAATTTGGGCGAGAAAACATGGCTTTTGCCAACGGATATTGATGTGGCCAGCGCCACGGGGGTCGAATTCCGCGCGGTGTCGCTTGGCTTTTTTGCCGAGCTTCTGGCGCAAGCGCCGGGCCGGTCTGTGCTGTTTGCCGGTGATTCAGGCCGTGCGGTATTTGATATTCCGGGCGTAACGACGGGCATTGCGCGGCTGAACCTGCCGCGCGGGGTGATGATGGTTTCTGGCGGGTTTTCCGAAGTTTCCAACGCGATCCGCACAAAATTTCTGGTGCGAAACCAGCGGGTGATCGATGTGCTGCGTGGCGATATCGGCACGCTGGAGATCGAGGGCGACATTCCGGCTTCGCTGGTTTTGGCCAAGCGGCGCGCGGTGGTTGTGGATACGGCCGAGCAGATAGAGGCGCGCATCGGGCTGGATCGGCGCGCGCGGTTGCTGATCCAAAAAGATCTGACCACGCTGGGTTTTGACACGCGCGGTGTGGACGGGATATTTGGCAATGGCACCCGCGCCGCCATTCGCGCATGGCAGCAGCGCGAAGGGCTGAGTCATACCGGATATCTCACGGCCGGGCAGATCCCTATTTTGCGGCAACAGGCCGAAACCGCGCGGGTGGTGAATGCCACAAATGATCGGCAGTATTGGGCGCGCACCGGCGCAAACGGCACGGCGCGTGGCTTGGAGCAATATTTGAGCCGCTATCCAAACGGGCAATTCGCCAATCGGGCGCGCGCCGAGCTGGCGCGCATGAATGCCAGCACAGACGAGCAAGCCTGGACGCGCGCGGTGCAGGCCGATACGCGCGAGGCTTATCAGCAATATCTGCATGATTTCCCGAACGGGATATACAAAAATATCGCCCGCGCCCGAATCGGCACCCCGCCGGTTGTGGTGGAAAATAACGCCCAGCGGGTGGAAACGGCGCTCCGCCTCAATAGCATCACCCGCCTGCTGATCGAGCAAAGAGTGGCTGATTTGGGCTATCGCACCGGCCCGCGCGACGGGGTTTTTGATCTTGCCACGCGCCAGGGCTTTCGCCGCTATCAAAGGGATCGTGGGCTAGAGGTGACAGGCTATGTGACTGCCGATATGATCCGGCGCTTGCTGCTCGGGCAATAAAAACAGGGCCGTGGTGCGAAATGCGCCACGGCCCTTTTATTCAATTATTCCAACAGGCTATTAGCCCTGACGCGCCTTGAAGCGGGGTTGGGTTTTATTGATCACATAAACACGGCCCTTGCGGCGAACCACACGACAATCGCGGTGGCGGCCCTTCAGGGAGCGAAGCGAATTCTTGACTTTCATAGTCTCTCTCCAATTTTGGGCGCGCAAAGCGCCAGTTAATAATTCGTTTCCGTCGGGGCGGAAAATGGTGGGCGTAACTGGGATTGAACCAGTGACCCCTTCGATGTCAACGAAGTGCTCTCCCGCTGAGCTATACGCCCGAAAAAGCAACAAGCGCGGCCAAAGCTGCGCTCGTGTGGCCTGTCTATAAGCGCAAGCGGGCGGGGGTTCAAGCGCTTTTGCGCATTGTGGGCCAAGGCGTGGCAAAAAGAATTATTTACGCCGCGCCGTCCGGGTGGCTATGATGCATCCATGAACGAATACACGGGTTTTATGCCATGACAATAGCGGCCTATTCATTAATATCTGGCGATCGACCACGGTCTTGCGCGGTGTTTTCCAGCCCCCATAGCGGGGCTGATTATCCGCAGGATTTCTTGCAAGGCTCTTGCCTGTCTCCGCTACAGTTGCGCTCGTCGGAGGATGCCTTTGTCGACCGGTTTTTTGCCGATACACTGGGCGCGCCGGTGCTGAAGGCCCGATATCCGCGCGCTTATGTCGATCTCAATCGCGATGCCTCGGAAATGGATGCGGCTGTGGTTCAAGGGGCGCTGCCGGCGGCGCCCAATCCCCGGGTTGCGGCGGGGCTAGGGGTGGTGCCGCGCGTGGTGGCGGATGGTCGGGCGATACAGCTTGGGAAAATGCCGATGCATGAAGCGCAGCAGCGACTGGATCAGGCATATCACCCCTATCATACCGCGCTGGCCGCGCAGATTGACGCCCAGCGGGGCCGGTTTGGCGGGTGCCATTTATTTGATTTCCATTCAATGCCGCGCTCGGCTTTGGCCAGTGGTTTATCGCTGAAACGGCGACCGGAAATCATCTTGGGGGATCGTTATGGCACCTCTTGCGATGCATGGTTTGGTGATGCCGTGGCGCGCCTGTTTGAGCGCGAGGGCTTTGTTGTGGCTCGCAATGCGCCTTTTGCCGGGGGCTATATTACCCGCCATTATGGAGCGCCGAAATCCGGTGTTCAGGCGGTGCAGGTCGAGATTGACCGAAGCCTTTATATGGACGAAAAAACCGTGCAACCCTTGCCGGATTTTGGCCGGTTTGCGGCGAGAATGGCGCGGGTTATTACCGGATTGGCCGCCCTGATGCCGCTGCAGAAATCAATGGCAGCGGAATAGGATAGCGGTTGGGCAAAAAAAAGGCTGCGTCTGGCGCAGCCTCAGGAAAAAGGGAGGAAGCGCCCGGAAGCCGAGCGCTGGAATTCAGATAGTATTGCATTGCAGCAATGTCAATGATGCGATGCAGTATTATTTTAGGGCGCGCCCCTTTTTGATCGAGTTTTTCCCATATTTTTGCCGAATAGCATCGGTGGCGGTCTCGATGGCGCGGCGCTTGGGGGCGGTGCTATCCAGCAGGTCTTCGGCGGTGCCGATCTCGGTTTCGGGCCGCAAATCAGAAATCCCCACCCCAAGCAGGCGAAACGGCCCATGGCTGCGCACCATTTCCAGCAGGCGCTGCGCGATGGTATAGATCGAATCCGCGTGCTGCACCGGACTATTCAGCGTGATCCGACGCGAGAGCTGCCTAAAATCATGGGTTTTGAGCTTCACCATCACTACCAGCCCCGCCATATTTTTCGCCTTGGCGCGATCCGCAGTTTCGACGCTTAGCCGCCACAAATAACCGTCTAGCGCGTCTTTATTCGCAGTATCGCGGGAAAATGTGGTTTCGCTGGAGATGCTTTTGGTGGTGCTTTCTGCGCTGATTTTTCGCGCATCCCGCCCATGGGCCAAATCAAACAGCCGCAGCCCCATCGCGCCATAGCGCTGCCCGAGGTCTTTGGCGGAATAGCGCAGAAGGTCGTCGATCTTGCGAATGCCGCCTTGGGCGAGCTTTTCTTGCATGGCGGGGCCGATCCCTGCCAGCATTTGCACCGGTTTACCCTTGAGAAATTCAGCGGTTTCGGCCCGGCCAATCAGCGCCATGCCTTGGGGTTTATCAAGATCAGACGCGATTTTGGCGAGGAATTTATTATGCGATAGCCCGACAGATACGGTAATACCCACTTCGGATTTGATTTGGTTGGCCAGCTTGGCCAGCTGCACCACCGGCGGCGTTTTGTGTAATTTCACGGTGCCGCCGAGGTCCAGAAAGGCTTCGTCCAGTGAAAGCGGCTCAATGGCAGGGGTCAGCGCTTCCATCAGGGCTTTGATTTGGCGAGAGGCCGCTTGGTAAACCTGCATGCGGATCGGCATCACCACCGCCTGCGGGCAAAGCTTGCGGGCCTGAAACATGGGCATGGCCGAGCGCACCCCATGGATGCG
>WFUK01000120.1 GCA_015485015.1 Paracoccaceae bacterium
GTCACTCATGGTCAGGGCCTCGCCCTGGTCATGGGTAATATAAATAAAGGTAATGCCCACGCGCTGCTGAATTTCCCGCAGCTCGGTGCGCATATGTTGGCGCAGCTTCAGGTCAAGCGCGGAAAGCGGCTCGTCAAGCAGCAGCACGTCAGGCTCGGCACAGAGCGCGCGCGCAATCGCCACCCGCTGTTTTTGCCCGCCCGAAAGCTCGGAGGGCAGCTTGTCACCCTGCCCCGGCAAGGCGATCATATCGAGCAGCTCGTCGGCGCGCTTGCGGCGCTCGGCGGCACTGGCGCCTCGAACTTCCATCGAAAAGGTTATGTTTTCCCATACCTTCATCAGCGGAAACAGCGCGAGGTTTTGGAAGATCAGCGCGGTGGGGCGCTTGTTCGGGCCGAGGCCCGCCATATCTTTGCCGCCGATTAGCACGCGGCCCTCGGACGGGTTTAAAAACCCGGAGACCGCCCGCAAAATGGTGGTTTTGCCACAGCCCGATGGCCCGAGGAAAGAAAAGAAATCGCCGCCATTTATATTTACGTTGGCTTCGCGAACGGCGACAAAGTCACCAAATTTGATCCAGATATTCTCCAGATTGACGTCTACGCCAGAACTCATCTGTTTACCCCGTTATGGTCTTGTTTTGTATCGGGCTTAAGCCCTTTATGGGTTTCCGGCGAGGATACCCCCGCCGGAAACAATAGCAAAGAGGGCCGATTAGGCGCTCTGGAAGCGGTTCACGAACTCGGTGCGCACATCCGCATACCAAGGCGCTTCAGCAGGCCACGGGTTGAGGTTGGCCAGCGCCGAGCCAGGATAGGCTTCTGCAAAGTTTTTCTTGTAGTTGTCGCCAGTGAACCCGTCAGCCCCAAGAACCGGCGAATTATAGCCGTGCTTGTCAATCGCCGGACCTGCATTTTCAGGCTTGTAGGCGAAGTCGATGAAGGCATAGATTTCGTCGATATTTTCTGCGCCAACAGGGATAGACATGCCGTCAACCCAAGCCATTGCACCCTCGGCAGGGGCTTGGTAGGTAACCGGATCACCAGCGGATTTAAGCGCCAAAGGTGGGCCATCCCATGTTTGACCAACAATAACGCCGCCATTGAGCAGGCCGTTTTTCTGGCTGTCGGCATCGTTCCAGATAAGCTTGAGGTTGCCTTTGCGAGCGATACACCAATCGGTGATTTTGCCCCAAACTTCGCGCATTTTTTCTTCGGAACCATAAGCCGCCCACACATCGCCAGCTTCAAGCTCACCCTGTGTTTCCATATACAGGCCCGCGCAAAGCATGCCGGAATGCGCACGAATCATGGTTTTGCCAGCATTGGCTTCGCCCCAGATCTCGCCATAGCTAGGCACGCCATCAGCGGAAGCCGGAATGAATTGGTCTGTGCGCCATGCCATGCCTTCAGTGCCCCAGATATGCGGAATCCATGTGGAACCTTTGCCGCCGAAATCCCATGCATCCGGGCCAATGGCCGACATTGCAGGGTTGGTCGCATCAATATTCACGCGGCTCATGTCAAACGGCTGAAGCAGCTCAAGCGGGCCCCATTGCAAAGAGCGGTTATTGGTTGGCGAGATGATATCTGCGCCAGCGCCGTTGGAAGCTTTCATCTTGTTGATGATTTCTTCGTTGGAGCCAATGCCGGTATAGTTTACCTTGATGCCGGTTTCAGCGGTGAAAGCGGCGAGATAATCGTCAGGCAGATAATCCGACCACATCAGAACATTAACCTCACCGGAGCTAGCCAAAGCTTTGGTCGAAACCAGCGCCGGAGCGGCCATAACCGCTGCGCCGGTTTTCAGAAATGAACGGCGGTTCACGCCAGTTGTATGTTTTGTCATATTATGTCTCTCCCGGAGATGTTGCAAACAGGCCCGACAAACTCGAACCCGCACCCAGTGCCATAAGGGCAATTGAGCTTTATCGTTGTTTTATGTCACGGCTGTGACAGATCGGTGCCGAACCTGAAAGAACAGGTTGTCGCACCCGACACAGACTACCTTAACCAATTTGATTTGCAAGCGTATACGGCCACTTTAGCACGGCGATGGGTCCAGTTTGACCAGCGCCTATATAAAACCTTTGACCGCTTGGACAATTTCGCCTTCTTCATCGGCCGGAATTACCCAAACCTGCCGCTTAGGGTCGATCCTCGTCCAGCGCAGACGTTCAAGAATCCGTGAGCGGATGATTGTGGCGTTTTCGCCAATGCCGCCGGTAAAGACCACGCCATCCACCCCCTGCATCGCCGCAATCATGCTGCCCGCATGGCGCGCGGCCCAATATACATAATGCGAGATTGCAAATTTTGCGCGATCGTCTTCGCTTTCCAGCAGGGTTTTCATATCGCCATACCCCGCCAGCGCCGTTAGCCCGCTCTCGTGGTTTAGCATATGGCTGATTCCGCTCGGCTGCAGGCCTTCGTTTTGCAGCAAATAAAGCAGCAAGCCAGGGTCCAGACTGCCTGCGCGGGTGGCCATGGTCAGCCCGTCCAGCGGCGAAAACCCCATGGTGGTGGCCACACCGGTGCCATTCAAAATCGCGGCAATGCTGGAGCCTGCGCCAAGATGAAACGCCAGCAAGCGATTGGGAATTGGCTGGCCGGTGATCGCAGTGAACCGGCGCAGGATTGAGGCATAGCTAAGGCCATGAAACCCGTAGCGGCGCAGGCCTTTATTTCGTAATGATTCCGGCAGCGCAAAGGTCGTGGCCTCGGCGGGGTTATCGGCGTGAAAAGCCGTGTCGAAAGCCGCGACTTGCGGCAGGGATGGATGCAGGGACTGCATGCTCTCGATCACCCTGAGCGCAGGTGGATTATGCAGCGGGGCCATAGGGGTAGCCGATGTTATCCTGGCCAGAACCGCAGGCGAAACCAGCGCCGGATCGCGCATTTCGCCGCCATGCACCACCCGATGACCCACAGCCGATGGCGGCCCTGAAACCTCGCTTAGCTTGGCCAGCACAGCCCCTAGGGCCGCGCTATGATCCGGGGCCTGTGTGGCAAAGGTTTCCCCGCCAAAATGCAGCGCGGCATCCGCCCCGATTTGCGCGATTTGGCCATCCGCCAGCAGCGCATAGCTCCGCTGGTCATAAAGGCTGAATTTCAGGCTGCTAGAGCCTGCATTCAGCACCAATATGGCTCCGGCGACCATTTTTTCAGCCTTTCTGCGGGCGCATATCGGCAGCGCTAATCCCCGCTACCTGCACCGGCTTGGTCATGGCATCGCGCCGGAAAGGTTCGCCTAGTTCCTGATTGAGAATCACCTCGATGAAGGTGGTTTCCCCCGCCTCCATCTGGGCTTTTACCGCCAGATCCAGCGCCTCGGTCAGCCCGTCCATGCTGGTTGCAACCACGCCACTCACCCCGCACGCCTTGGCGATGCCCGCATACGAAACGCTTTCATCCAGCTCGGTGCCGACAAAATTATCCTCATACCAAAGCGTGGTGTTGCGCTTTTCCGCGCCCCATTGGTAATTGCGGAAAATCACCATGGTAATCGCGGGCCAGCTATCGCGGCCACAGGCGGTCATTTCATTCATCGAAATGCCAAAAGCGCCATCGCCCGCGAAGCCGACAACTGGCGTATCAGGCTGGCCGATCTTGGCACCAAGGATAGCCGGAAGCGAATATCCGCAAGGGCCAAAAAGCCCGGGGGCGAGGTATTTCCGGCCCTCCTCAAAGGTCGGGTATGCATTGCCTATAGCGCATACATTGCCGATATCCGAGGAAATCACTGCATCTTTCGGCAGGCTTTTCTGAATCGCGCGCCATGTTTGACGCGGCGAAAGCGCCTCGGGCTTATCGGCGCGCGCGCGCTCGTTCCAGTCAATGCCCTCGTCGGTATCTTCCTCATGGTCCATCGAGGTAAGCGCCTGCGCCCATGCGGATTTGGTTTGTGAAATCAGGGCCTTACGATCATCTCGCCCCGCATCGCCTGCATGACTGGAAAGCTTTGCGAGCAGCTGATCCGCCACCTGTTTGGCATCGCCGACAATACCAACCGTCACGGGTTTGGTCAGGCCGATGCGATCAGGGTTAATATCAACCTGAATGATTTTCGCCCCCAGCGGCCAATAATCAATGCCATAGCCCGGCAGGGTGGAAAACGGATTAAGCCGCGTGCCCAGCGCCAGCACCACATCGGCTTTGGCAATCAGCTCCATCGCCGCGCGCGAGCCATTATAGCCCAGCGGCCCCGCGAAAAGCGGATGCGAGCCGGGGAAAGCGTCATTATGCTGGTAGCCGCAGCAAACGGGCGCGTCCAGCCGCTCGGCCAATGCCTTGGAGGCGTCAATCGCACCGCCGATGACCACGCCTGCACCGTTAAGAATGACCGGGAATTTCGCGTCGGAAAGCAGCTTCGCGGCCTCGGAAATCGCGCCCACGCCACCGCTCGGGCGCTCGAATTCCACAATCGCGGGCAGATCGATATCGATCACCTGCGTCCAGTAATCCCGCGGAATATTGATCTGGCATGGCGCGCTCAGGCGCTTGGCTTTGGTGATCACCCTATTCAGCACTTCGGCCATGCGGGAAGGGTCGCGGACCTCCTCTTGGTAAGCCACGCAATCGGCAAACATCCGCATTTGCTCGACCTCCTGAAATCCCCCCTGCCCAATGGATTTATTGGCCGCTTGCGGGGTGATCAGCAGCATCGGGGTGTGGTTCCAATAGGCGGTTTTTACGGGGGTTACGAGATTGGCAATGCCCGGGCCATTTTGCGCAATCGCGAGGCTCATCTTGCCGGAGGCGCGGGTAAAGCCATCGGCCATCATCCCTGCGGTATATTCATGGGCGCAATCCCAAAATGTAATGCCCGCCTTGGGAAACAGATCCGAAATCGGCATAAAAGCCGAACCGATAATACCAAAAGCATTATCAATTCCATGCATTTGCAGCACTTTCACAAAGGCTTCTTCGGTGGTCATTTTCATCGGGCATACTCCTGATCATGCAGGCCTTGCAGGCCGGTTTCTAAGCCCTCTATGGGGGAGAAATATGCGGCCACAATAGGGCCAGATTGCGATTCAGTCTATAACCAGTCTCTCCCGATTAAAAAGGGCGGAGAATCACTCCCGCCTTGCAATTAAGGATATGGGCCAAGCCCCGGAATTTCATACCGGCACGCAGCTGAACTTTCCGAATGTTGATTATTTGCGTAAGCCCGATATCTGCTAGCCTTCCAAATCGCAGACGATGTATTCTGCGCCCACAAAAAACCGAATGCCCAACCTGCGCTGAGAATCGGCAACAAAGGCTACAACAGTGACGCATAACAATGCGCTTTGACCGCCGCGCACATGCTTTCCTATCTGCAATCCGCTCACCGCCATCATCATCTTCTGGGTCAAGCAATGAGTCCTGCCCCTAACGCCATTCTCATATATTCAGGAACTGGCTGTCATTCATCTAACCTCGGGTTTTAAATATATCCACGTTGATCGTCAATAATGTTGACAATATGGATTCTATATGCATATTCACCTTTGCATGAGCGGTTTTATTCCTTCTTGCCTCGGTGTCGGTAGAGGCTGTTGGAGAAGAATTCGGGAAATTTATATTTGAGTGGAATGGAAAATGCGAAGTGGTTTTTGTGGAATACTTCAAAATCTACCCGCTGGAAGCGCCAGTTTCCAACTTTGTGGAAAGCCCTTCGTTTAGGTGATCCGGTGTCAACGATGAACAGTTAATTGTTTTGGGGCGTTTCCCTGAGTCAGATAAATTGAATTCAAAGAAATGAGGGACATCATGTCGACACCAATCGCGGCAGGCAATGAATTTCTGGTAAATACGACCACAAGCTTTAATCAAAGTGATGGAGAAGTCACTGCCTTGGCTGGCGGTGGTTTTGTAGTGACGTGGAGTTCAGTTCAGCTTGTGGATGGCGTCGCGGATTATGATGTTTTTGCGCAGCGCTATGATAGTGCCGGAGTTGCGGTCGGTGGTGAGTTCAAAGTAAACTCTGAAACTTTGGTGCTTTATCAGGCAAAGTCCAGCGTGACCGGGCTGGCGGATGGCAGCTTTGTAATTACCTGGCAGTCCAGCAATGGGCAGGATGGCTCTAGTTCCGGTGTTTACGGGCAGCGATACGACAGTAACGGTGTTGCGGTTAACGGCGAGTTTTTGATCAATACCACCACCGATGGTGGCCAGTCCCAACCCACGATCACAAGTCTTGCCAATGGTGACTTTCTGGTGGCGTGGACGTCTGATCAGGTGGACATACAATACGGGGCCATAATGACCCAGCGCTATAGTGCTGCGGGAGAAAAAATTGGCGGCGAGGTTCAGATTAATACCTATGAGAGCGGTGCGCAGGTTGCCCCGAAGATTGCGGCCTTTGATGATGGCAGCTATGTCGTTATCTGGATGTCTCAGGGGCAGGATGATGCAAACAGTCAATACGGGATGGGCGTCTATGGCCAGCGTTTTGATGCTTCCGGCGCTGCGGTTGGCGGCGAGTTTCAGGTCAATACAACTGTGGTCGGCGATCAGAACCTTCCTAGCGTAACCGGTTTTGGCAATGGCAATTATGTGGTTACCTGGTCCTCCTCACCGGATGTTCAATCGGGTAATGTGGCCGAGATCATGGGCCGGCTATACGCAGCCGATGGCAGCCCGCTTGGCGGCGAATTCCAGATCAACTCTTCGCTTGAGGGCAAGCAAACCGTGAGTTCGGTTACCGAACTGGCCGATGGTGGGTTTGTGGTGGTCTGGGAGACCCAGTCATATTTTGTATCTCGCGAAGGTTGGGTGAATTTTGATCTCTATGGCCAGAGATTTGATGCCAACGGGGTAGCTGTTGGTGAAGAGTTTATGATAAATGCCAATAGCTTAGGGCCTAAATCGGAACCGAGCGTAGCGGCTTTGGCCGATGGTAGCTTTGTGGTGACCTGGAACACCGTGAGACAAGATGGAGATGGTCTCGGTGTTGCTGCGCGTATATTTGAGATGCCCGCACCTGCTATTCAGGGGACTGCAGGTGCCGATATCTTGGTGGGCACAGGAGCGGATGACACCATAAACGGCCTCGCCGGTGATGACAGTCTCTATGGTGGCGGTGGTGTGGATACGCTGAGTGGTGGTGCTGGCGATGACCTGATCAAAGGCCATGCAGGCGATGATTTGATCTCCGGTGGGGATGGCAGTGATGTGATCTTCGGTGGGGATGGAAATGATTTCATAACCGGTGGTGCCGAAGGAAGCACCAGTGACAGCGCGGATTACATTTACGGCGGCGCGGGCAATGACACGCTATTGGGCGGTGGCGGTGCTGACCGTCTCAATGGCGGCACCGGCAATGATATGCTCAACGGCGATGCGGGCGATGATCGGCTCAAAGGTAAGGATGGGGATGATACGCTGAATGGCGGTGATGGCTCGGATGTGCTGTTTGGCGATAACGGGGCTGACACGCTAAGCGGCGGCCTAGGCAATGATTTCCTTTATGGCGGGCGCGATAATGACGTGCTGAATGGCGGTGAAGGCGATGACAAGCTGCGCGGAAACCTTGGCGATGACACCCTGAACGGCGATACGGGCAGCGATACGCTATATGGCGGCGGCGGCAATGATGTGCTGAATGGCGGTGCCGGAAATGACTGGCTTTTTGGCGAAAACGGCGCTGACATTCTGGATGGCGGCACGGGCAATGACCGGCTTTACGGCAGCAATGACGGCGCGGTGGATACCTTTGTGTTTGCCGCCGGTTACGGCGATGACCGGGTGCGCGGGTTTGAAGATGGGATGGATCAGGTTGACCTTTCGGCCTACGGCTTTGCCGATGCGGCCGAGGCGCTGGGCTTTGCCAGCCAGACCAGCTGGGGCGCGGTCAAGTTTGACCTGTCCGGTGCCGCAGGCGGCCAAGCGGGGGATGTGCTTTACA
>WFUK01000121.1 GCA_015485015.1 Paracoccaceae bacterium
AGACAGATCCGCCTCCTCCAGCACGCGCCAGTTAAAAGCCAGCCATGAAAGCTCGCGGTTAATGTATTTCGCCGGCCCTTCCAGCGCCAGTTCCAGCGCTTTTGCGGGCTTTGAATTCAGAAAATCGGCATTGATCCCGTCCATCTTATCCCTCCGCTTCCAGCGATTTGAAATAGGCCGAGGCCAAAGGCAGCGAAAGCGGCCCGCCCGCCGCCAGCGCGGCCTTGTCCAGCGCCGCCACCAGCGCGTTTATTTCAGCATAAGAGCGCCCTACCCGCTTTAGCACATAGGCCAGAACCTTGGGCGAAACCGGAAGCTGGCGATCGTCAAACAGCTTGACCATCAGCATCGAAATCAGCGCATCATCGGGCGGCTCCAGCGCCACCAGCGGCATCGATTCCAGGCGAGAGCGCAGATCGGCCAATTGCAGCCCCCAGCGCGAGGGGGCGGATTTTCCGGTGATCAGCAGCGCGCCGCCCATGGCCTGCATCTGGTTATAGACATGAAACAGCGCTGCCTCGTCTTCGCCTAATTCGTCCGCATTTTCCACCACCAGCGCCTCGCAGGCGTCCTTCGGGGTCAGGCTTTGCGCCTCGATAATGCGCGCGCCGCTTTGCGCGGCCCAAACATGGGCAAGATGGGTTTTGCCGCTGCCCGCAGGCCCCGACAGCACCAGCCGCCCCTCTGGCCAGCGCGCCCAGCCATCCAGCTGCGCCAGCGCCAGCTGATTGCAGGGGGCAACGAAAAAATCGGCCCGCCCCAAGGCGCGCCGCACCGGCAGATCAAAGGCAAGCTGTCTTGGCTGGCTCATTCCGGCTCCGTTGATTCTGGCTGGTCTGGGCCTTTATAAAGCGGTCCCTCCATATATTGATTGACCAAAAATCGCCCGATCACCCCGATGCTGGCCGAAACCGGCACCGCGATCAGCAAGCCCATAAAGCCTAGCAGCGACCCAAAAGCCGAGAGCGAAAACATCAGCCATACCGGATGCAGCCCGACCGAGCCGCCGACCAGCTTGGGGCTAAGGATATTGCCCTCGACAAACTGCCCGATGGCAAATACCGCCGCCACCGCGCCGATCCAGATCGGATCATCCCAGAACTGGAAAAGCGCCACCCCGATCGAAAGCCCGCCGCCGATGGTGGAGCCCACAAAAGGAATAAAGGAAATCAGCCCCGCGACCAGCCCGATCACCACGCCGAATTCCAGCCCGATCAAAGCCAGCGAAATCGCATAAAAGCCGCCCAGAATGGAGCTGACGGTGATCTGCCCGCGCACAAACCCCGCCAAAACCCGATCAATATCGCGCGACAGCCTGCGAATGGTGCCCAGATGCTCGCGCGGCAGCCAGCTATCGACCTTGGCCACCAAGCGATCCCAATCCAGCAGCAGATAAAACGAAACCACGGGGGTAACCACCAGCAAAATCAGGAAATCAAATAGCGCGAGCGAGGAATTCAGCACCCCGTTCACCAGCACCAGCCCTTGGTCTTTCAGCACGTTTTGCAGCGCCACCAGCCCCTTGCGCAGCATCGAATCTTCGACAAATATCTGCGGGAATTTTTCGCTTAGCCATATCTGAAGCTGCGCCACCAAGCCCGGCGCGGCCTTGGCCAGCCCGACCATCTGATCAATCAACAGCGGCAATAATACCAGGATCGCCAGCAAGGATACCGCCGCCGTGATGGCACAAATCACCACCGTGGCCCAAATGCGGGAAAACCCCATTTTCTCCAGCCGGTCGGCGATCGGATCAAGAAAATAGGCAATGGCCGCACCGGCAATATAAGGCAGCAGCGCCCCGCCCAATATCCAGAACACCGCGATCAGGACCAGCGCCGTGATCCCCCACCATTTCAGCTGCTTTTTTGTGCTTAAACCCATGGGTCGCTCCTATTGGAATTGCTCGTTTAGCAGCCGCTCTTCCAGCCCGTGGCCGGGGTCAAACATCAGCTCGTGGGTAATATCCGGCTCGATCTCGATATCGACCCGCACCACATCCTTGACATCGCTCGAATCCGCCACCGCCGAAACCGGACGTTTTTGCGGCTCCAGCACCTCGATGCGGATTTTGGCATCCATCGGCAACAAAGCCCCGCGCCAGCGGCGGGGGCGAAAGGCGGCGACGGCGGTCAGAGCCAGAATATTGGCGTCAATCGGCAGGATCGGCCCGTGCGCGGAATAATTATAGGCGGTAGAGCCAGCCGGTGTGGAAACCAGCGCGCCATCACAGACCAAGCTATCCATCCGCACCTGACCATTGACCGAAATTCGAAGCTTGGCCGCCTGCGGGCCGGAGCGCAAAAGCGAGACCTCGTTAATCGCCAAGGCTTCCGACAGGGTGCCATCCACGCGCAGCACCTGCATTTTGAGCGGGTGGACCACCGCGCGCTCGGCGGCGGCAATGCGGGCCGGCAGATCTTCTTCGGCATATTCATTCATCAAAAACCCGACCGTGCCTTGATGCATGCCATATACCGGCGCAGTCAGGCTTTGTGCCGCATGCAGCGTAGACAGCATAAAGCCATCGCCCCCGAGCGGCACGATCACCTCGGCATCCTTTACCGAAACCTGCCCGTATCGATGCACCAAACGGCGCTTGGCGGCTTGGGCCTTATCGGTATCATTGGCCGTAAAATGTATTTTCTCAAAGGCCATAAAGGCTCCCCTGCATTTCGGGCTATATTTGCAATGATGCACGGGGTTTACAAGCCGCAATTCAAGCGCGCCCGAAGCGGAACACAAATTGCCCCTATATAAATGTCGGACACAGCGCCGCGCAGGGCGATTTTTGCTTGTGTCAAAAGGGTATTCCCCCCTATAGCAAGGCAAACCAACCACAGGAGCGCGCCATGACCACCGACACCGGATTTTTCACCGAAACCCTTGCCACCCGTGACCCCGAGATCAAAGCCGCCATCATTGGCGAGCTTGGCCGCCAGCGCGACGAGATCGAGCTGATTGCCTCGGAAAACATCGTGTCCGCCGCTGTGATGGAAGCCCAAGGCTCGGTGCTGACCAATAAATACGCCGAGGGCTATCCCGGGCGGCGCTATTATGGCGGCTGTGAATATGTCGATATCGCCGAGACGCTGGCGATTGACCGCGCCAAGCAGCTATTTGGCTGTGAATATATCAATGTGCAGCCCCATTCCGGCTCGCAGGCCAACCAAGGTGTATTTAATGCTCTGATCAAGCCCGGCGATACCATTCTGGGCATGAATCTTGCCTCGGGCGGCCACCTGACCCACGGTGCCAAGCCCAATCAATCGGGCAAATGGTTTAACCCTGTGCAATACG
Organism: Paracoccaceae bacterium; assembly: GCA_015485015.1. Taxonomy (GTDB): domain Bacteria; phylum Pseudomonadota; class Alphaproteobacteria; order Rhodobacterales; family Rhodobacteraceae; genus UBA3077. Next base: position 3,301 of record WFUK01000121.1, read on the forward strand.
GGGTGCGCAAAGAAGACAACCTGCTGGATTATGACGAAATGCGCGCCTTGGCGCTGGAGCATAAGCCGGCACTGATTATTGCCGGCGGCTCGGCCATTCCGCGCCAGATCGATTTTGCCAAATTCCGCGCGGTGGCCGACGAGGTCGGCGCGATCCTGATGGTGGATATGGCGCATTTTGCCGGGCTTGTGGCCACTGGCGCGCATCCTTCGCCCTTTCCGCATGCGGATGTGGTCACCACCACCACCCATAAAACCCTGCGCGGGCCGCGCGGCGGCATGATTCTCACCAATGATGCCACCATCGCCAAAAAGGTAAACTCCGCGATTTTCCCCGGCATTCAGGGCGGGCCGCTGATGCATGTGATCGCCGCCAAGGCGGTGGCCTTTGGCGAGGCGCTTCGGCCTGAATTTACCGATTATATCAATGCCGTGGTTGCCAATGCGCAAGTTCTGGCCGACACCCTGATGAAGGGCGGGCTGGATATCATTTCCGAAGGCACAGACACCCATCTGATGCTGGTAGACCTGCGCCCCAAAGGGGTGAAAGGCAATGCCACCGAGGAGGCTCTGGGCCGCGCGGGCATTACCTGTAACAAAAACGGCATTCCGTTTGACCCTGAAAAGCCGATGGTAACTTCGGGGGTGCGCCTTGGTTCGCCCGCCGGCACCACGCGCGGCTTTGGCCAAGCGGAATTCACGCTGATTGGCGAAATGATCCTTGAAGTGGTGGATGGGCTGGCGGCAAACGGGGCCGAAAACAACGGCGCGGTCGAGGCGGCGGTGGCGGCGAAAGTGGCGAATCTATGCGCCAAGTTCCCTATGTATCCAAATCTCTAAAACACCACATTTTGTGGGTCTATACCGATTTTAGACGAGATTTATGCATTTCGGTAACCTTCCGGTAACCTTTCTGAGCGATAGATTAAGCATGGAAAGTCGTTACCGGAGGCAGGAAAATGGAATTACAGGCCCTTATTTTTGATCTGGATGGCACGGTGGCAGAGACCGCCGACCTCCAGCGGCAAGCCTTCAATCAGGCCTTTGCCGAACAGGGATTAGGCTGGCATTGGGATCGGGAAATTTTTGCCGAACTTACGCCGGTTAAATTCGCCCTGCCCAAGCTGCGGATGTTTTTGAGCGCGGTGCGGCAAGCGCAGCACGCCTATCTGCCCAGCCATGAGGTCTTGGCCAAAATCGCCCTCCGCAAGGCCCAGATATATTGTGATAAATTGCGGGAGGGGGCGGCCTATTTGCGCCCGGGGGTGGCCCGGCTCATCAGCGAGGCCAGCCATGAGGGCCTCGCGCTGGCCGCGATTTCGACCCATACCCGCACCGAAGCGCAAACCCTGCTTTTCAC
>WFUK01000122.1 GCA_015485015.1 Paracoccaceae bacterium
CATCAACGGTCGGCCCGGGGCGCACCTTGCCGGGGTTTTGCGTGTAAAGCGGGCTGTCATAATGCACGAAAGAAAGCGGCACCAGTTCGGTGAAGCCGCCGGTTTCCTTTTGAATGTCGCGCAACAGTGCCATATGCGCGGCCCAGTGCTTTGGCCCGTCCACATGGCCATACATGATGGTGGCAGTGGTCGGCACATTCAGGCTATGGGCCGCGCGAATAATCTCGACCCATTTTGCGGTGCTGAGCTTGTCTTTGGTCAGCAGCTTTCGCACCTCGGTATCAAGGATTTCCGCCGCCGTGCCGGGGAGACTGCCAAGACCGCATTCCTTCAGATCCTGGATGAAATCCGCGTAAGACATTTTGCGCTTGGCCGCGCCATACCAAATCTCAAACGGCGAGAAGGCGTGGATATCCATATCCGGCAGCTCGGCCTTAATGGCGCGGATAATGTCACGATAATAGGTGCCGGGCATTTTGGGATGGATGCCGCCTTGAATGCAAACCTCCGTCGCCCCCCGCGCCGCCGCCTCCTGCGCGCGCTCAACGATGGTATCGAGCGTCAGCCACTCCGCGCCCTCGTCCTCGCGCCGCTTGGCAAAGCCGCAAAAGGTGCAGCCCATATAGCAGATATTGGTGAAGTTGATATTGCGATTCACAACAAACCCCACGCGGTCACCATTCACCTTGCGGCGCAGTCCGTCGGCGACCTTGCAAATCGCCTTCAGGTCAGCCCCCCTTGCGCCGTAAAGCACGGTGGCCTCGGCTTGCGAAACCTCGCGGCCTTCAGCCACACGGTCAAGAATACGGGCAACAGAATGGCTCATGGCGTGGCTCCTAAGCACTGCACGCGGGCTAACCCGTCGGCGCGGGCCAGATCGGACAAGCGGGCAGTCATGGACGGGTCAAGGAAGCGGTTGGATTGCTTCAGGAAATCGGGATAAATCGTCAGGCGCTCTTGCAGGGTAAGGCCGGCTTGGGCGGTGGCTTGGGCCAGCTCGTCGAGCTGCGGCCAAGCGTGGTCAGGGTTGATAAAATCAACAGTGACGGGGGAAATACCGCCCCAATCGTTCATGCCCGCCTTGAGGTATTCCGCATGGCGGGCGGATAGGTTCGGCGGCGCTTGCAGGCTGATCTCCGGTGCCAGCATCAGGCGGGCCACAGCCAGCGTGCGCAGCATATCCTCCAAGCTCGGCTCGGGGTGATCCGCCATCACGATACCGCGCTTTTGCTGAAAGTTCTGGATAATGACCTCCTGAATATGCCCATGGCGGGCATGGGCGGCGTTGATGGCGGCGAGGCTTTCCACCCGCTCGGCCCATGTTTCGCCAATGCCGATCAGCAATCCGGTGGTAAACGGCACCCCGCGCTCCCCCGCGCGCTCCAGTGTGCGCAGGCGCTGCACGGGGGTTTTGTCGGGGCAGGCATGATGCGGCATACCCTTGCGGGTGAGGCGGCGGGAGACCGTTTCCAGCATCATCCCCATCGAGGCCGAAACCGGTTTCAGCATGTCTATTTCACCGTCCGTCAGCGTGCCGGCATTCACATGCGGCAGCAGGGTGGTTTCGCTCAGCACCAGTTCGCACATGGCGCGGAGGTATTCGTTGGTGGTGGCGTAGCCGAGCTTTTGCAAAGCCGCCGCCGCCTCGGGATAGCGCAGCTCTGGCCGCTCGCCGAGGCTGAAAAGCAGCTCCTTGCAGCCCGCCTTTTCCCCGGCCCGCGCGGTGGCCAGCACCTGCTCGGGGGTCTGGTAATTGGCCGCCGGATCATCGGGAGTTTTTACAAAGCTGCAATAAGTGCAGGTGTCACGGCACATATTGGTAAGCGGCACAAACACCTTGCGGGAATAGGTGATGGTATCGCCCCACTGCGCCGCGCGCTTTTCGCAGGCAAGCGCCATTAGCCCGTCAAGCGGGCGGGTAGCGGCCTTCAGGGCCTTGGCAATTGGCAGATCTTCAGCGCTCATGGTTAAATTTTGACCAGATGGTCTAATTTGTCAAGAGACGTGTTGGGAAATTGTTGGGCTAAGCCAACTTTGAATTCAGAAGTGCATGCTTTATATCAGCACAAAGCTTAACCCGCTGTTTCTCTTCAACCTGATTCGTGTCCCATTTCAAAATAACATCATCATTTTGCCAGCGAGGCTTCATGTGTAGATGAAAATGGAAAACATCTTGCCCAGCCGCTACGCCATTAGACTGAATAAGGTTCATGCCTTCGCAACCCGTTGCTGCGCGCATTGCTTTCGAAATAACAACGGCTGCTTTCATGATTTCCTCAGCGTATTTGTCCTCAAGATCGGATAAATCTGGGAAATGTTTTTTTGGCACAATAAGTGGATGGTTTTCAAGGGAGAGGAAAGCGATCACCACATCGTTCTCATAGAGAATATATGCGGGCGTTTGTTTATTTGCAATTTGGCAAAACAGGCAGTTGTTCATGGTGTTATATAAATCAGAAAATTGTGTGTTTGGGAATGGAAATTCAAGAAGCCCTAGCTGTGCCTTCCAACCACCTTGTTCACGATTGAAGCTTTAATCGGCTGATTGGTGTTTTCATGTTAATGCCACCATGAGGTCTTTGGCAATTGTAGATTTGCAGCCATTTTGGCAGCCGCATGTTTCTATGAATTGAGGATTGGTATGATCTTCCATATGCCCATTCCTCCTGGATGGTTTTGATGAAGCGCTCGGCTTTGCCGTTGGTTTTCGGGGTGTAAGGTTTCGTGCGGAGATGGCGTTGGCCAAGGGCCTGGGTTGCGTCGCGGAAAACATGGGATACAT
>WFUK01000123.1 GCA_015485015.1 Paracoccaceae bacterium
ATATTGGAAACCACCGCAAAAATCTCCGGTGTGGTGCGCTGATCGAAGGTCGTAAAGCGCAGCGTGGCGGGCTGGGAGATACGGATCTGATCGATATGCTGGGTCGGAATTTGGGTGCGGATGATCAGCGGCTCGTCTTGTGGAATAATATAGAGAATCGCCTCGGCGGGCTGCACAACGGCCCGCGTGGTATGCACCGCCAGCCCGTATATCACCCCCGAGCGCGGCGCGCGCAGGGTCAGCCGGTCCAGCACTTCGAGCAAGGATAGCCGGGTTTGGCGCAGTTCGATCTCGCGGGATTGCAGCTCCCGCAGCGCGCCAATGGCCTTTTCGCGCAGGCTGGTGGCCAGCTTCAGGCGCTCGATCCCGATCTCGGCGATTCGCGCCCGGGATTGCGCTATTTCAGCCGTAATAGCACCAATCCGCCCGCCCATCGCCGCCACCTCGCGGCGCAGCGCCGATACGCGGCTCGCTTGGGTCAGCCCGCTGGTCAGCAGCGCTTGCTGGTCTTCCAGCTCAATTATCAGCAGGTCAGATTGTTCGTTTAGCGAGGCCAGCTGCGCCTCCGAGCCTTCGATCTGGTTTTCGATCTGCCCGGCCCGCTCGTCCCATTGCGAAAGCTCCTCCGCCAAGGAGGCCCGCCGCGCAGAAAATAGCGAGCGTTGCCCCAGCATTAGCTCCTCTACCTTGGGCAATTTCTGCGCTATTTCCACCAGCTCGGCCCCGAAGGTGATCTCATCCGCGCCGTCCCGCTCCGCCAGCAGCCTTGCCTTTTGCCCCAGCAGCTCGAATAGCTGGCCCTCGGTGATCGCCAGTTCGCTTTCCGTCAGCACCGAATCAAAGCGCAAAAGCACCTCTCCAGCCGCGACCCGCTGCCCGTCTTCCACCAGAATTTCGCCCACAACCCCGCCTTGGGGATGCTGCACAATCTGGCGATTGCTTTCAACCTCGACCCGACCGGAGGTCACAATCGCCCCCGCGATTTCGGTGGAGACCGACCAATAAAACAAACCGCCAAGCAGGCCCAGCAGCGCCACCATGCCCAGCGTCACATAGCGCCCTGTGGCCCATTGTTGCGTCGCCATTATGCGCCTCCTTTCGGTGCCATCTCGCCGGCAATCGTCTGGTAATTCTGGGTCAGCGCGCGGACAACCTCGTCTCTCGGGCCGAATTTAACGGCGACCCCGTCTGCCAAGGCCAGCGCCAGATCACATTCGGCAATGCCCGAGGGCCGATGCGCCATCACCACCACCGCGCCGCCCTTGGCCCGAAAGGCGCGGATCGCCGTATCCAGCGCCAGGCCACCATGGGAATCAAGGTTGGAGTTGGGTTCGTCCAGCACCAGCAATACCGGATCATCAAACAGCGCCCGCGCCAGCCCGATGCGTTGCTTTTGCCCGCCCGACAGCCGCGCGCCGCCGTTGATTTTGGTATCATAGCCTTCGGGCAGCTTCAAAATCATCTCATGTGCATCAGCCATTTTCGCCGCCGCAATCACCTTTTCCGCATCCGGCGCCGCCGCAAGCCGCGCGATATTTTCCGAAATCGTGCCATCAAACAGCGCCACATCTTGCGGCAGATAGCCGATATACCGCCCCAGTTCGGCGGGGTTATACTGATCCAAAGCCGCGCCATCGAGCCGGATTTTGCCCGAAACCGGGGGCCAGATGCCGGTCAGCACCCGCGCCAAGGTCGATTTCCCCGAGGCGCTCTCTCCGATCACCGCCAGCGCCTGCCCTGGTTCCACCCGAAAGGACACCATGCGCAGGGTCGCGGTATTTTCGCCGGGCGGCACAACGGTAACCTTGGATAGATCGAGAAAGGCTTTCGGGCGCGGCAGCGCGGTGCGCGGTTCCGGCGCGGGCATGGTGCCCAGCATAAAGGCCAATGATTTGCGCCCCTGGCGCGCGCGCTGCACCAAAGACCATTGCCCGATCGCCTGCTCGACCGGTGCCAAAGCCCGCCCCATCAGGATAGAGCCTGCGATCATCGCCCCTGCCGTCATTTCATTTTGCAGCACCAGCCACGCCCCGAGCGCCAGCATCGCGCTTTGCAAAAACAGCCGCAGGGTTTTGGTGAGGGTGGTAAAAAGACCGGTGCGATGCGCCGCACGGGTGCTGGTGATCAGCGCCGCCTCGCGCGCCCCCGCCCATTTGGCCAATGCTGCATCCTGCATCCCCAGCCCATGCACCACCTCGGACTGGGTGCGGAAATTCTCGGATAGTGCTTGCGAGATCGCGCTATCCCGTGCGGCCTCCAGCACGGGGCGGCGGGTGGTGTATTGGTTGATGATCGTAATAACCACCAAAAGCACCCCGCCCCCGAGCGCCAGCCAGCCCAGCATCGGATGGAAAATGAAAATCGCACCAATAAAAATCGGGGTCCATGGTAGATCAAATACCGCAAAAAGCGCGGGCGAGGCCAGCAATCGCTGGATCGATTCCAGATCCTGCAATCCGGAATCAGGGCGCGCCCGCGCATCCGCTGCCACCGCGCGCTTTAGGGTGGCGGCAAATACCCGCTCATCCAGCGTGGATTGAAATCCCGCGCCGATTTGCGCCGCAATCCGGCCACGGGCGAAATCCAGGATCCCCATAATGCCATAGAGCAAAACCACCAGAACGAGCAGCGCCAGCAAGGTCTCTTCCGAGCGGGAACCCAGCACCCTATCATAGATTTGCAGCATAAAAAGCGGGCCGGTAAGCATCAGCAAATTGGTAAATACGCTAAAAATCCCAACGGAAAGAATCGCAGCCTTCCAGCGCCGCAAAATGGTCGAAATTTCGTGATTTCCAACTTTGATAAACCGGTCTTGATCCATGCCTTAGCCTCGAACGTGGGGGGCAAAACGGTGAACCGCGTGCTTGCCTAGAAATTTTGCCTTTCCGGCACCTGCTACCTTCTGGTAACATCATCCGGATAACATTAAAACGATCTAATAAATTATTCGATTACGGTATTCAGGTATGAACACAAAAAATAAAATATTCAACTGGTTGATTAGAGCGGGTCTTGTGCTATCTCTCGGCGCGTGTGCCGGTGCGCAGAATTTGGCACCCGACGAGATATATGATCCGTTCGAAAGCACCAATCGCAGCATTCACGCCTTTAACAAGCTGGTGGATACCGCCGTGCTTTCGCCGGTTTCGGAGGTGTATGGCACGGTGGTGCCCGAAGAATTGCGCACGGTTGTGGATAATACCGCGCGCAATTTTGGCCAGCCCAATGCCTTTATTAACCATATTTTACAAGGGAATGGCGATGGTGCCAGCGATACGCTCGCACGATTCCTGATCAATTCCACCATTGGCCTTGCCGGATTATTTGATCCCGCCGCCGAAATGGGCATATTTGATGCGCCTACCGATTTCGGGGAGACGCTTGCGGTATGGGGCGTGGCCGAGGGGCCTTATCTGGAGCTGCCGATCATGGGACCAAGCACGGTGCGAGGCACTATCGGTATTGCCGTTGATCTGGCGATAGATCCGCTGAATTACCTGATAACCCGCGAGCAGGCCTATTACTTATTGGCCCTTAGAGGGGTTAATCTGGTGGGCAAACGCAACGCTTATGACGACCTGATCAACGTGTTGCTTTACGAATCAGCCGATAGCTATGCCGCCCAGCGGTTATCCTATATGCAAAATAAACGCTTCGCCGTGCAGGGCGAAACCGCGATTGACGATCTGGAGGATCCATATGCCTTTGAATAAGCCCAGCCGCCGCTTGGTAATTGCCGGTGCTGCCGCCTTTATGCTGCCGATTTCGGGCCGCGCGCTCACCCCGGCCGATGCGCAATCCTACGTGCAGCAGGTTGTGGATGTGTTTTTCGGCATTCTGGCCTCGGGTGCCAGCGAAGCCACGATATTAACCCGCTTTGAGCGCGAATTCACCGGATATACCGATGTGGACGTGATCGCCCGCACCGTGCTTGGCCCGCCTTATCGCAGCTTGAACAACCGGCAAAAACGCGATTTCACCAGCGCCTTTGGCCGCTATCTGGCGCGCAAATACGGCCGGCAAATGATGCAATACGGCAATGCAGAGATCACCATCACCCGCGCGCAAGACGCTGGCAGGAAGGGTATTCTGGTCAGCACGCAGGTCCGCAATCGGGGCCAATCCCCGTTCTTGCTTCAATGGCAGGTGTCGGACGGCTCGGGCCAGACCAAGCTGATCAATCTGATCATCGAAGGTATCTCCCTGCTCACCACCGAACGCGGGGAAATTCGAAATCTGCTGGACGCGCGCGGTGGCGATGTCTCGGCCCTGACCGCATATCTATCCACACAATAGCACCGGTGCGATGCGCCTCGTTACCTATACCCTGATCTTGCTGACCTTCGCGGCGGGGCTGGTTTTTGCCGTGTGGCAGCTATCCTACCGCGAGGCGCTTTCGCAGCTATCCACCGCCGCCGAAGCGCGGCTTTCGCTGGCCGCAGATCGTCTGGTCGGGCGGCTGGAGCGCTACCGCGTGCTGCCGGTGATTCTGGCGCGCGATGCGGCCTTTCTGGACGCCCTCGCGCAGGACAGCCCGAGCCGCCTCAACCCGCGCCTGCGCCAATTGGCAGACCTTAGCCGCTCGCTCAATATTTCACTGGTGGACCCTTCCGGCAGGGTGATCGCGGATTCCGCCTATAATACCCAGCAAAGCTATCTGGGGAAAAACCTCGCAAACCGGCCTGATTTTATGCGCGCCATGAACGGGGCGCTCGGATTTTACCACCTGCAAGAACGCATAGACACCCCGCGCGGCTTTACCTTTGCCAGCCCGGTGCGGGATGCGGGCGGGGTTATTCGCGGCGCGATTGTGGTAAAGGCCGATCTGGAAAATCTGGAATTGCTCTGGCGCGGCGATCCCGAAACCGTGTTTTTTGCCGATGAAAATAACGTGATTTTTATCTCCAACCGCTCGGAGCTGCTTTTCACCCAAATCGGATCGCCGCCCGAGAAAACCGCGCTGGCGCGCTATGGCAATCAAAGCCTGGCGCCATTTCCCGATCCTCGCGCCTCACAGCGCTATGGTCACACGATCTGGCATGCCGATGGCGATCCAAAGCTACCGGTTGAGGCGCTGCTCAAAACCCAACCCCTGCCGATCATTGGCATGAATGCCTATATCTTGTCAGATCTGCGCCCCGCGATTGAGGCGGCACGGCTGCGCGCCATGCTGGTAGCGGCGCTATTGGCGCTGTTCGGGGCCATTTTGGCGGCACTTCATATCCGCCGCTCGGCGCTGGCGCGCGAGCTGGCGCTGCGCAGCGAGGCCAATGCCGAGCTTGAGGCACGGGTGGAAAAGCGCACCGCTCAATTGCAACGCGCCCGCGATGATCTGGTGCAGGCCGATAAGCTATCCGCGCTCGGGCAGATGGCGGCGGGCATTAGCCATGAATTAAACCAGCCCCTCGCCGCGATCCGCTCGTTTTCCGAAAATGCTCAGGTATTTCTGGCGCGCGGACAGGGGGAAAAGGCGAGCCAGAATCTCGGGCGCATTGCGGATTTAACCGGTCGGATGTCCCGGATCATCAAAAACCTGCGGGCCTTTTCGCGCAAAGAAGGCGAGCCGACCGGAGATGTGGCGCTGGGCAAGGTTATCGAAGACACGCTGGAAATTGCGGGGGCGAGGCTGCGCAGCGAAAATGTGACGGTGAATTGGCAACGGCCAGCGCAGGAAATTGTCGCGCTCGGCGGGGCGGTGCGCTTGCAACAGGTGGTGCTGAATCTGATCTCGAATGCGGTGGATGCGATGGCGGAAACCCCGGCGAAGCGGATCGAAATCGGCCTGCATGAAGACCAAACCCATGCCCGCATCGTGCTGCGCGATACCGGCCCCGGGCTAGAGGCCGAAGAAAAGATATTCGAGCCATTTTACACCACCAAAACCATGGGAAAAACCGATGGCATGGGGCTGGGCCTTTCGATATCTTACGGCATTGTGCAAAGCTTTGGCGGCGATATAAAAGGGGAGAACCACGCCGATGGCGGCGCGGTATTTGCGATCACATTACCCAAAGGAGACCCCCTATGAGCCTGAATA
>WFUK01000124.1 GCA_015485015.1 Paracoccaceae bacterium
TATCTGGATTACCGCCGTTTTTTGCTGCAAAGCTCGCAGATCGCTGGCGGTTATTATACCGCCAAAGGCCGCGCCGCGCTTTTGCGCCGGGTGGTGGATATGATGCTGGCCAAAGAAGGCCCCTATGCGCGGCTGGCCAGGATCAAGGCCAAAAAGAGGCCACAACCGCCGCTCAAAATTGCCAAGCCATAATCTTTGCACTAGCTTTTTGGGGCGGCCTCGTTATGTTGTGGTTAACTAAAAGCAAAAAGCTATAGGCAACTATAAAAATACCGGACTTGCAATGAACCTTCCTGCTCTGTTTTCCAAAACCCTGCGTTTTCCGGTATTGCTTGCCATGCTGCTGTCTTTGGGTGCCTGTGGGCTGCCGCGCTCTGGCCCGTCACAATCGGAAATTCTGGCCGGATCGGTTGAAAATGGCGGTAGCACCAATATCGTCACGGTTGATGATCGCATCGCGCGGGCAGCCACGCTGGCAAATCCGCTGGGATTTTCGCGGACCTTTCTGAATGCCGGCCTCGCTTCGGTGGATCGCATTCGCGCCGGTGATGTGCTTTCGATCACCATCTGGGAAAATGTCGATAACGGGCTGCTCACCACTTTGGGTGCCAGCTCCACCACCTTGCCGGAAATATCGGTTGACGAGCTTGGTAATATCTTTGTGCCTTATGCCGGGGTTGTGCGCGCTTCAGGCCGCACGCCCGAAGAGCTTCGCCAAAGAATTACCCGCCTGCTGGAGCCGCAAACCCCTGATCCACAAGTCGAAGTGCGCCGCAAGCCGGGCAATGGCGCGGCCGTGAATGTAGTGGGCGGGGTAAATAAACAAGGGGTGTATCTGATCCATTCCGCCTCGCAACGCCTGACCGCAATGCTGGCCCTTGCGGGCGGGGTTTCGCTTGATCCCGCAGGCACGCGCATCACGGTGCAGCGCGGCAGCGAATCCGGCTCCGTATGGCTGCGCGATCTTTATGCCAATCCTGAAAATGACATCACCCTGCGCGCGCGTGATCGCATCATTGTGCAAAAAGACGCGCGCTATTTTACCGTGCTCGGGGCGTCATCCGGCCAAAAGCGCATCGATTTTGCCAGCCGCGACCCGAATGTAGTTGATGCCCTCTCCCAAATCGGCGGGCTAGACGGGCGGCTGGCTGACCCGCGCGGGATTTTCATATTCCGCATGGAAACACCCGAAGTGGCCAATGAAGTGCTGAACACCACCGAATTCACCACCCCGCAGCGCATGGCTTACGTGATTGATCTGACCGCCGAAGAAAGTATTTTTATCGCGCAATCCTTCCAGATCAGGGATCGGGATACGATTTACGTTACGGAAGCGCCGTTTGTTGCCTGGTCAAGAGTGCTTGATTCCATCGCTGGAACGGTGAATACTCTAAATAGCGTCGCAACCATTGCGAGCGCGTTTTAGCAGCCAATAACGTGGCAGGATCGTAAATTGCAAAAACTGGCGGTCTATACGCTGGGTTTCCTTCAGGTTCCCTATATTCGAAAAATGCTCCGGATATCGGGCTGGAAGGTGCGGCCCGGGCCGCTGACCATGCACGCGGCGGCGGTCGGAGTTTGGGGGCGCAAGCCGCGCGCTTTGCGTGGTATTCGTGCCGCCCGGCGCCGCAATCTTCCGGTTTTGAGCATCGAGGACGCCTTCCTGCGCTCGGTTTTGCCCGGGCCAACATCCGCGCCGGCGGGGCTGGTGCTGGATGATATCGGCATTTATTTTGACGCCAGCCAGCCCTCGAAGCTGGAAAATATCCTCAATTTTGATGCGCTGGATGCGCCGGATCTGATCGAGCGCGCCGAGCAAGGCATCGCATTTTTGCGCCACTACGGGATTTCAAAATATAACCCCGTGCCACGGGGCTTTGCCACGCTGCCCCAATCGGGCTACGTGTTGGTGGTGGATCAAACCCGTGGCGATGCTTCGATCACTTGCGGCGGCGCGCAGGATCATACCTTTGGCACCATGCTGGCTCAAGCCCGCGCCGATCACCCTGATAAAACCATCCTGATCCGCACCCATCCCGCCGTTGGTCCCCGTGCCAAGCAGGGGCATTTCGAGATGTCGGACCTTGATCACGACATGCATATGCTGAGCGAAAATATCAATCCGTGGGAATTGCTCGAAGGCGCGGCGGCGGTATATTGCGTCACCTCGCAGCTTGGTTTCGAGGCGATTTTGGCAGGGCATCGGCCCGTGGTATTTGGCCTGCCTTTTTATGCGGGTTGGGGGTTGAGCGACGATCGACAAGCCTGCCCGCGCCGCCAGCGCTCGCTTACGGTCGAGCAGCTTTTTGCCGGTGCGATATTGCGCTATCCGGTCTGGGTTGATCTGGCCTCGGGCTGCGCCTGTAGCTTTGAAACCGCCGCACAGGGGCTTTTGGCCCGCGCCAGGCACCATTGGGCGACCCAGACTCCGAGCGTGGCTGCAGGTATGAGAAGCTGGAAGCGCCCGCAAATCTCGCGTTTTTTAAGGCGTCCGGTTTTTCACAACCAGCCCGCCAGCGCCGCCAAGCTGGCGCAAAATCGCCATGGCCGTGTGGTGGTTTGGGCCAATCAGCAAACCCCGGCGCTGGAGGCCGCCTGCGCCAATCGCGGCGTGCCGCTATGGCGGATGGAAGACGGGTTTTTGCGCTCAAACGGGCTGGGCGCGGCGCTTACCCCGCCAGAATCCGTGGTGCTGGACGATCTCGGCATCTATTACGAC
>WFUK01000125.1 GCA_015485015.1 Paracoccaceae bacterium
GAGCGGGTTTTTGATCTCGTGTGCGATGCGCCGCGCCACATCCCCCCAGGCCGCCATGCGCTGCGCCGATACCAGATCGCTAACATCGTCAAAGGCAATCACAAAGCCCTCGACCTCGCCAGCGCCCGGATGCCGCGCCGCCATCCGCACCAGCAAGGTTTCGGTTTTGCCCAAGCGGGTGAGCTGCACCTCGCCCTGCACCACATCTTGCGCTCGGCTTTTCAGCTTTTCAAACAGCGCTTGGAATTCCGGCGTGGCCTCGGGCAGGTTCCGCCCTTCTGCGGCTTCGATATCCAGCATTTTCAGCGCAGCCGCATTGATAAACTCGATCTTGCCGCCGCGATCCAGCCCGATCACCCCCGCCGTTACCGAGGAAAGCACCGAGTCAAACAGCCGCCGCTGATGCTCGGAAATCTCGTTCACCGAAATCAGGGTATCTCTTTGGCTCCTGAGCTGCTTGGTCATACGGTTGAAAATCCGCCCGAGCATGGCGATTTCATCATCGCCGGCTTCTTCGCGCACCCGCACATCCAGATCCCCCGCCGAAACCCGCTGCACCGCGCTGGCCAGCCGCCCTACCGGCCTTGAGAGCTTCTCGGCAAACCATAGCCCCAGCCACATCGCGGCCAGGATAACCACCACCGCAAAGCCCAGATAGATCAGCGCAAATTCAAATAAAAGCCGCCCGCGATCGGCTTCCAATTGCTGATAAAGCTTCACCGTGGCTTGGGTTTCGTCCAGCAGATTAAGGATATTGCCGTCCACATCGCGGGTTACATATAAATAGCGGTCCGAATAGCCGTTCAGCGATTTCAGCGCCCGAAGTTCGCTATTGGGCCAATCCTGAATCAGCACCACCTCGCCGCTTTTGGCGCGGGCGATCTCTCCGGCATTTGGTGGTTCAAAATCAAACAGATAGCTGCGCTCGCCGCGCGCCACAATTCCAGACGCGCCGTCAATCACATAGGCCTCGGCCAAGCTGCGCTGCATGGTTTCCTGGCCGCGAGACAGGGCGTCGCGCATCTCTCCGGCCCCGACAAAATTATAGCGAGGCCGCTGTTGTTCGATAAATTGCGCCAAAAAATTCGCGTCTGCGGTTAGCGTAATCTGGTGTTCGCGCTCATAGGCTTGCGCTGCGCTCAGGGAATTGCCGACCACCTGCTGCACCCGCGTGGAAAACCAGCCCTCGAGGCCGAAATTCAGGGTCACGGTCGCAAAAATCGCCACCAAAACCGTGGGCACCAGCGCGATAACGCTAAACACCGTCGAAAGCCGCAAATGCAGCTTCGAGCCAGCCGAGCGCGAGCGCCGCGCCGCAATGATCCGCACAATCCGGCGGGCCACAAAGGTGGCGATGATCAGGGTGTAAACCACGTCAGCCAGCAGCACGATGCGCAATAATCCGGGATTGGCCGGCCCATCAAAAGCCCCGAGCAAAAGCGTGGTGGTCAGCGCCAATACCGGGCCGATAACCACCAAAAAGATCAAAAGATAGCTGCGCAACAGGCGGCTATTTTGCCACCGCCCCAGCCGTTGCAAGCTACTATCTACCAAATTTTGTTGCAATCCAGCCACAGACTTCACTTTTCACCGTTAAAACTGTGGCATTATTACATCATTTTTTTACTGCGCAACACCTCAATATCCAACTCGCGGATTTTCTTTCGCAGGGTGTTTCGGTTAATGCCCAGCAATTCCGCGGTTTTTAGCTGGTTACCGCCGGTGGCTTGCAAGCAAATATTAATCAATGGCCGCTCCACCTCGCGGATGATTTTGTCATATAGCCCCGGGGGTGGCAGGGTATCACTATGTTGTGAGAAATAATGCTTCAGATGGGATTCAATGGTGGCCGACAGCTTTTGATGCCGCTTTGGCTCTTGCGGTCCCAGCTCCATATGCGAGGAAAGCTCGCGCCGGATGATGGCCACGCCGATTTCCTCTTCGGGGCAAAGCACGGTCATGCGCTTGATGAAATTCTCTAGCTCGCGCACATTTCCGCCCCAGATATGGCTGCGCAAATGGTCGAGCGCCTCGGGGGTTATGGTTTTTAGCGGCAGCCCGCTTTTTGCCGCCTCTGCCAGAAAATGCCGCGCCAAATCGGGGATATCCTCCAGCCTTTCCGCCAGCCGGGGCAGCCGGATCGGCACCACGTTAAGGCGGAAAAACAGATCTTCGCGGAATTCCCCCTCCGCCACCAACACCTGCAAATCCTGCCGCGTCGAAGCGATAATCCGCACATCGTCGCTATCTTGGCCCTGCAAAACCCGCAGCAGGCGCATCTGGGCCTCCAGCGGCATATCGTCAACATTATCCAAAAACAGCGTGCCGCCAAAAGCCGCCTCATATAGCCCCGCGCCGCTTTCCTCGCTGCCAAAAAGCTTGGGTTCGATCATGTCAGGCGGTGTCGCGGCCAGATTGATCGGGATAAACGGCGCGGATTTTCGCTGGCTAAAATTGTGCAGCGTCTGGGCGACGATCTCTTTTCCGGTGCCGGATTCGCTAAATATCATCACCCCGAGA
>WFUK01000126.1 GCA_015485015.1 Paracoccaceae bacterium
CCTCGCCCTTGTCGCTGCGCAGCGGCAGTAGAATCATACTCACCTCGACCTGCACCCCCGAAAGGTCGGTCCCTGTCAGGGTCAGCTCGCCAATGGCGGGGCGGATCAGGATTTGCTCAAGGGTTTTTTGAATTTCGCCGCGCTCGCTGGATTGCATAAAGCTGGCCGCACTTTGCCCGCGCACCTCCATGCCCATCATTTCACACAGGCTCATGCCGGCCAGTCGCGCGCGGAAATCACCTGCGCCAATGCGTTCAAATATAAAGGTATTTTCCAAAGCATCGGGAAAAACGCGCGGGTCTATTTCGCAGCGGTTCGGCACGTCAGATTGGCTGCGCAGGGCGCTCCAATGCTCGAAAAGGTTGTTAAAAATCGGATGCTGCATAATTGTTTCTTTGGCTTGTTGGCTCATTATTTCCTGCCTGAACTGGCTTTTATCGTAACTTCACGGATAAGAATAATACAATTTTAGGTGTATGTAACCGGTTGCCTCAATATATCGTTAATATTAGCGGAATTTTGCGGATTTGCGCTGTCACCTATTTTACAGATGAGAAGAAAAACTCAAATGAAACAAAGGAATTGCGCAGGTTAACCAAAACGAAAGGATAACATGGCGAAATTTACTAAAACTGGCGCTTCGCACGCTTTTCACTAGACAGAGCGGCGCAGCATTGGGCAAATACGGGAAAATCATCAGGAGACGATCCATGGAGCTTCACCGTCGCGGGCTGCTTATCATCCTTTCTTCGCCCTCCGGCGCGGGGAAATCCACCCTTTCAAGGCGCGTGCTGGAAAGCGATCCGGGCGTGGTTTTCTCGGTTTCCGCCACCACCCGCAGCCCGCGAGAGGGCGAAAAAGACGGGCGGGAGTATTTTTTCAAGTCCCGCGCTGATTTTCAGGCGCTGGTAAAGGCGGGCGGCATGCTGGAACATGCCGAGGTTTTTGGCAATCTTTATGGCACGCCCTTGGAGCCGGTAGAGGCCGCGATCAGCGCGGGGCAGGATGTGCTGTTTGATGTTGATTGGCAGGGCGGGCAGCAGATCCGGAATTCACCTTTGAGCGAGGCGGTGGTTTCGGTATTTGTGCTGCCCCCTTCGATGCCCGAGCTGGAGGACCGTCTGAAAAAGCGCGGGCAGGATAGCGCCGAGGTGGTGGCCAAAAGAATGGCGCAATCACGAGACGAAATCAGCCATTGGGCGGAATATGATTATGTGCTGGTCAATGATGATGTGGATAAGGCCGAGGCAGATCTGCGCGCGATTGTGCAGGCCGAGCGGCTGAAGCGGGGGCGGGTGACGGGGCTTAGCGGATTTGTGGCGGGGCTGAATGCGGAATATGAGGCGATGCAATGATTTATGAGCTAAAGGGCGTGCGGCCCGCGTTGCCGCAGGGGGAATACTGGATTGCGGAACAGGCTGTGGTGATCGGCGATATCGTGGTCGAGGCCGGGGTTTCTATCTGGTTTGGCGCGGTGCTGCGTGGGGATAATGAGCAAATCATGGTCGGCGCGGGTAGCAATATTCAGGAAAACGCGGTGCTGCATACCGATCCCGGCTATCCGCTCACGATCGGCGCGGGCTGCACCATTGGCCATCAGGCCACCCTGCATGGCTGCGAAATTGGCGAGAATTCTTTGATCGGCATGGGGGCAACGGTGCTGAACGGCGCGAAAATAGGCCGCGATTGCCTGATTGGCGCGGGGGCGCTGGTGACGGAAGGCAAGGTTATTCCCGATGGATCGCTTGTGGTTGGCGCGCCCGCGAAGGTGGTGCGGGCGCTGGATGCTGGAATGATCGCGGCTCTGGCAGGCTCGGCGCGCAGCTATCAGGAAAAAATGCGGATTTTCCGGACCGAGCTAAAGCCCATTTAGGGTTTATTGAAAATACTGCTCGTATCCGGCGCTATTTTGCACCCGCAGCACCGAAGGGATTTTGTTATCCAGCCCGTCGGTGGTTACGCAAAAAATATCGCGAAAGCCGTTGGTGAAGCTGTCCATATAGGTGAATTCGCTGCCGCACTCAAACGAGCCAAAAGATAGCGACCGCCCCCGCCAATAGCGGGTGATCACATAATTCACCCGCGCGCTGTTATCGGGCACAATGGCATAGACCACAAATTCCGATCCGGGGGTATATTCCTGTGCCAGCTCTGGATAATCGACAAAAAGCTTGCCCGCTGCGGGCTGGAATTGCGCCGAGGCTGCGCTGGCTAAAAGGGTAAAGAAAAGTGCGGTGAGATATTTGAACACGATAACCTCCTAAGCATGAACCCTGCCACGATAGCGCATTTTATCTAAAATGAAAGCTCTAGCCGGCGCTCGCCAAACTGGGCCTCCAGGGTTAGCTGCCGCTCCGTCAAGGCTTGGCGGGCGAGCAGGAACTGGATGGTTTTGGCGGATATATCGGGTGTATCCGCCTCGCCGGTTAGCGGCAGCCATAGCGCGTCCGGTGCCTTGACCACCGCGTCGCCCGTGCTGATATCCCAGCCCGAAACGCTGGGCGCGCAGGTGATCACCCCGCCGCGCGGCAGGCTGGATTCGACACAAAGCAATAGCAGGTAAAACAGCTTGACCAGCCCGCGCTCGCGGTCCCCCCAGGATTCGGAAAACGAAAGCGATACCCGCCCCATGGAAAACATCTCGGTCGCCAGCCGCCGGGCCTCGGTGCCGCTGATCATTCCATCGCCGCTGGCCCCGAAGGCCAAGCGAAAATATTTCAGCTTGGCTTGGGCGATGCCGGCGGATTGCGCCACTAATTCCAGCTCGGGGTGGGGACCGGAAAGCTCGGTCAAAAGCTCAAGCCCGTTGCCGATTGCCCCGACAGGGCTTATGAGATCATGGCAGATGCGGGAGCTGATCATTTCGGCGAGAGTTTTTTGCATGATATGGCCCAAGGTTGGAGGCCCCGAAGATGGAGGCAGGGATGAATTCTATATTGGCACCGGGCATGCGGGTATACCACCCCCGGCAGCCCGATTGGGGCATCGGGCAGGTGCAATCGGTGATCGGGCACCGCATTACCGTGAATTTCGAGCATGCCGGCAAGGTGGTGCTTGATGGAAATGTGGTGTCGCTTGAGCTGGCAGAGTAGCGCAGCATGGTTAATAAAGTATAAATTGGCAAAGTATTAATATCGCCCAAAGATGTGGAAAGACAGATGGATCACAGCCAGTTTGAGGTGCGCCTTGCGCGCGACGAGGCCGAGATTCGCGCTGCCCAGCGGCTGCGCTATCAGGTTTTTGTGCAGGAACTGGGGGCGAATGTGCCGCCCGGGGACCATGCGGCGGGGCTGGAGCGCGATCATTTTGACCGCTATTTTGATCATCTTTTACTGCTTTATCAGGCAGAGGTGGTCGGGGTTTACCGGCTGATGCGCAGCGATATGGCGGCGCGCGGCATCGGGTTTTATGGCGCGGAGGAATTTGATCTCGGGGTGCTGGAGGGGCGAAACGCGCTTGAGCTGGGGCGCTCCTGCATTGCGCGCGCCCATCGGGGCGGGCTGGGGATGCATCTATTATGGGAGGGGCTGGGGC
>WFUK01000127.1 GCA_015485015.1 Paracoccaceae bacterium
CCCCAAATCATCGCAAAGGTAAAGCCACGGATCACATCGCCGCCCAGCACATAAAGCGCGATCAGAGCCAAAAGCGTGGTGACCGAGGTCATAACCGTGCGCGAAAGCGTTTCGTTAATCGACAGGTTCAGCACCTCTTTTAACGGCTTGGACTTAAAGCGCCGCAGGTTTTCCCGCACCCGGTCAAACACCACCACGGTATCATTTAACGAATAGCCCACAATCGTCAGAATCGCCGCGATGATCGATAGGTTAAACTCGATCTGCAACAGGGCAAACACCCCGATGGTCAGCACCACATCATGCACCAGCGCCGCCACAGCGCCCAAGGAAAACTGCCATTCAAAGCGCAGCCAGATATAAAACAGCACGGCAAATACTGCCAAGACCACCGCTTCGATACCGGCCGCAACCAGCTCTCCCGACACCTTGGCCCCGACACTATCGGTTTGCAAAAAGCTGATGCCTTCGATTTCGCTGCTCAACGCCGATTTCACTTCGAGGATCAGGTCATTTTGTGTTTCCGGATCTTCGCTATCCTGCTCGATGCGGATCATCACCGAATTGCGCTCGGTCGAGGTGATCTCTGCACCGGGATCGACCACGGCAGTCACCGAGAAATCACCCAGCTCAAGCCCGCTCAGCACGTCACGGTAAACGCTCACCTCAACCGGGGCGGGGCTGGCGGTGCGGATGGCGGTGCCGCCCTTGAAATCAATGCCGTAATTCAGGCCAAAGGCGAAAAACGCCACCACGGAAAGCACGGCCATAGCGGCAGAAAACCACATGGCCAGCGTAGTGACCTTAAAGAAATCAAGCTTGGTTTCAACCGGAACGAGTCTAAGTCTCATGATCTTTCCTCACACTTCAATTTGCTTGGGTTTGCGGGCTTTCAACCACACAACCACCAAGAGCCGCGTCACCCAGATGGCGGTAAATACCGAGGTAATAATGCCAAATCCGAGCGTGACTGCAAAGCCTTTTACCGGCCCCGACCCCATCATAAACAAGATCACAGCCGCAATCAGCGTGGTTACATTGGCATCAATAATCGCCGAAGTCGCCTTTTCATAGCCGATTTCGATCGCCCGAGCCGGACCTTTGGCGCGGCGCAGCTCCTCGCGAATACGCTCGAAAATCAGCACATTGGCATCCACCGCCATGCCCAGCGTCAGCACGATCCCCGCGATCCCCGGCAGGGTCAGCGTGGCACCGATGATGCTAAGCAGCGCAAAGAGCAGCACAACATTAAAGATCAGCGCGATATTCGCGAACAGCCCGAATAGCCCGTAAGACAGGATCATAAAGACCAGCACACCAACAAAAGCGACAATGGCCGCGATTTTACCAGCGGCAATACTATCAGCCCCCAGCTCCGGCCCGATGGTCCGCCGCTCCAGCACCTTGATGCCCGCAGGCAGCGCCCCTGCCCGCAGCAAGATCGATAGCTGCGTGCTTTCCTCGATGGAAAAACGTCCGGTAATAATGCCCGAGCCACCCAGAATGGCCGTTTGAATGCGCGGCGCAGAGATCACCTCGCCATCCAGCACAATCGCGAATAGCTGCCCGACATTGGCGCTGGTATGCGCCCCGAAAAGCCGCGCGCCTGTGGGGTTAAACCGGAAGCTCACTGCCGGATTGCCGTTTTGGTCAAAATCCGTTTGCGCATCCACCAGCATATCGCCGCCAACAACCGCAGCAGATTTAATCACATAATAGCCTTCGCCCTCATTCGCCGCCGGAACAAGCTCGTTATTCAAGCCCGGGATTTCATCAGGGTTGGCCACCTGCCGCACAACTTCGTTAAAGGTCAGCTTGGCGGTGCGCCCGATCAGGGTGAGCAATTCTTCAGCCGAGCCCAAGCCCGGCACCTGAATCAATATCCGGTCCAGACCTTGACGCTGGATGGTGGGTTCCCGCGTGCCGGCCTCGTCCACACGGCGGCGAATAATCTCCAGGCTTTGCAGCATGGTGCGATCATCGGTTGCCAAGCGCTCGGCCTCTGACAGGGTTATGACGATTTCATCACCTTCGGCCACCACCTCGAAATCCCGCGCGCCGGCGCCGGTTAGCGAAACCACAGGCCGCGTAAGCGAATTTACCGCCTCCAAGGCCTGCGGCATGGCGTCGGCATTGCCAATCCGCACCCGCAATTCGTTTTCGCGCCCCGCCTGCCGCCGCACCGTGCCGATTGTGTCTCGCTGCTCCCGCAAAATAGAGCGCACTTCAGGCCACATGCTATCGAGCCGATCCTGGTAAACTTCCCCGACATTGACCTCGACCAACACATGCGCCCCCCCGCGCAGATCCAGCCCGAGATTAACCAGATCTGTTGGCAGATAGCTTGGCCACCCGTCGCGCGCGGCGATCAGATCAGGGGTTTCAGGCAGGCCGGATTCCAATGATACCAGCGCATCATTGTGCTGTTC
>WFUK01000128.1 GCA_015485015.1 Paracoccaceae bacterium
ACGATCATTCCACATGGTATTTTCCTTTTTATTTTCACCAGCCTATCGCGGCGGACAGGCCGCGACCAGTCACATTTCATTGAGCGTCGGTTTTCAAGCCCGGCAACTCGCAAAACCCTTGCGGCGGGATATCCAGCGCGGCGTTGAATTTGCTGGAAAGGTTTTGAAAGGCGATCATGCCGGTCAGTTCCACAATGCCGTCCTCGTCAAAATGCCGCCGCAGATCCGCCATCATTTCATCGGTGATCTGGCCATCGGTATAGGTCACGGCCTCGGTATAGGCCAGCACCGCCTTTTCCAGATCATCAAACTCATCGCTGCTGCGCCATTCCCGCAGGGCCAGCATTTTCGCCTCGCTCGCGCCGCGCTTTTGCAGGGTTGCGCCGTTGATATCCACGCAGAATTCACAATGGTTTATTTGCGAGACCCGCACCGTCACCATCGAACGGATCACGCCGTTTAATGGCGAGTTTTTGCGATTAAGCGCGCCATAAAGCAGCGCCACACTGGCAAATACCCATTTGGACCGCCCCCAGAGCAGGCCGGGCAAAAGCACCTCGCCATAGGTCCGCTTTTGCTTGGCAAAAAATCCACGGATGAAAAGCGGGTATTGCTTGAGGGGTTTAGGCTGGACACGCATGGCTGGCTCCTGAACGAGGTGTCTTTTATACCTAACGCGCCCTGCCCGACATTCAAGCACCCGAATATAGCAGGGGCGGCGATGCACCGCCCCCGAAGCCTAGCGAAAGGCCGGAATGATCTTCTCGGCATAATCCGCGATGATGCGCTCTTCGTCGCCATTATCAAGGTAGATGTTAAACTGCGTCACCCCCGCCGCCTCCAGCTCCCGCAGCTTGGCGATATGCGCCTCAGGGCTGCCCAGCACGGCAAAGCTTTCCACAATATCATCGGTGATGAAATCAAGGTAAGGGTTGCTGGTTTGGCCGTGCTTTGAATAATCATAGCCCTTGCGGTCCTCGATATAGGCGGTGAGGCTGGCGGGGACCATATCGCTATCGGTGCCGTATTTCTCAACAATATCGGCCACGTGATTGCCCACCATCGCAGGGAACCAGCGGGTGGCGGCAATGCCGTCTTCCTTTGGTCCCGTCCAGGCAGGGGCGGCGGCCATCACGCGGTAGCCGTCCATATCGCGGCCAGCCGCCTTACCCGCCGCAATCGCCTGATCCGCCAACCATTTCACAATCGCAGGTTCGGCGATTTGCAGCACGAGGCCATCGCCCACTTTGCCAGCCGAGGCCAGTGCCTTTGGCCCGTAAGCCGCCACCCAAACCGGCAGCTCATAGCCATCCGCCCACGGGAATTGCACCGGATTCGGGCATTCACCATATTGCTTTTCTTCGCCCCGGATCAGGCCTTTGACCACATCGACAAATTCCTCCAGCTTGGCCAAAGGTGCCGGCTTTTTGCCCATCACCCGCACGGCGCTATCGCCCCGCCCGAGGCCGATATCAAAGCGCCCCTCCGATTGCTTGGCCAGCGAGCCAAACAGGCTGGCCGCCACCGACCAATCGCGGGTATTGGGGTTGGTCACCAGCGGGCCAAAGCGCATGGTGCTGGTATGCTCCATCAGCATCGCCATGGCGACAAAGCTTTCGCGCCACAGGATATGGCTGTCATAATACCAGCAATATTCAAAGCCCGCATTCTCGGCCTGCCGCACCAAGGCGCGCGCCCGTTTGGGTTCAACAACCCCTTTAAATGTAATTCCGAATTCCATCGTTTTTCTCCCTTTGGTTTAAGTATCTGGCGCCCATATTTTGAGCCCCGCATGTGAAAAAGGCACTGCCTTTGAAATATTCAGCCGAATAAGGATTGGCGTAATCGCCTCGATGCAGCGCGCCGCCGAAGCCCCGCCCGCATTATAGGATTGCACCCCGAGCTGGTTGATAAGCGCCATCACCTTTTTACGCGGCTCCAGCTTGTTGCCACAGACAAGGATGTCGCAATTGATCGGGCTTTCAAGATCATTTAGCGTGTGGGCCGACACATTATGCAGCGCTCCAACCACCGGAATATCCGGCCCCAGCAACGCTTGCGCCGCCTCGGTGGCCGAGCCTTCCGGCGGCATCTCCACCAGCTTTGGGTCATTGGGGGCAAGCGGCACCACGATATCAACCAGTATCTTGCCTTCCAGCCCGCCCTTCAGAGCCTCCAGCGTGGCGTTATGCGCCGAAAACGGCACTGCGAGTATGACCATTTCGTCCGCCGCTGCCACCGCGCCCGCATTGTCAAACCCTTCAATCAGCGCGCTGCCCAGCTTGGCGTTCAGCCCTGCCACAATCTCGGTGGCGCGCGCCCCGTCTCTCGAGCCAAGTGCGACCCTTACACCAGCGCGCGCAAACCGTAGCGCGAGGCCTTGGCCTTGTGGCCCTGTGCCGCCAATAATTGCTATCCGTGTCAAAATACATTCTCCTTGCTGGGGCGGAGGATATCCGCCGCTTTATCACTTGAGGATTGCCATTTGAGGCCACGAAACCGCACCACCGGCGTTTGAGCCGCCTTGCCCACCACCAGCCCGCTGGCCGTGGCAATCTCGTCGGCAAAGGCGGGTTCCGTCACCGCCAATTCCCGCCCATAGGCATCATTTTGCCCGCCCTCATGCACCGTGGCGGGCACGCCTGCGAGGCCAATCGCCACGTTCACCTGCCCCAACCGCCAAGGCCGCCCGAACGTGTCGGTAATCACCACCCCAAGCCGCACGCCATACCGCGCCTCCAGCCCGTCACGCAGCCGCCGCGCGCTGGCATCTGGGTCTTTGGGCAGCAAGATAACGGTTTCATCAGCCCCCGTATTGCTCTCGTCCACCGCCGCGTTGGCGCTGATAAACCCGAGCCGATGCTGGCAGATCATCACGCCTTCATTCTGGTGCGGGTGCTTGAAGGTCCTCACCACCCGCGTGCTTTCCCGCAAGATCACCTCGACCTTGCGCGGGTCTTTCTTCAGCTTTTCGGCATAATCCAGCGCCTCGGCGGAGGGCGTAATGCCGCCCAGCGCCACCACCTGCCCCTCGGCCTTGGAGAAAATCTTATGCGCCGAGGTCAGGATATCTCCGTCCTCAAGCCCCAGCGGGGCCAGCGCATCGCCGATGATCGCTACAAGATCATCGCCCGTCTGGATATCCGGAATACCCTGAACTGGCAAAAGCTCTACGCCCATTCCACCCCCCTGACGCGCGCGAGGTCGGCGCTGGTATCGATATCATAACGGAAGCTCTCCAGCGGGATAATCGTGCAAGGCAGCCCCACCGCCGCGCGCTGGTGGGCAAGGCAGGAATCCTTTCCATAATGAAATGAAATCGCATCGGGGGGCGAGACCAAAAGCGCATTGGTGCCGCCGTCATGGGCCGGCGCAATACTGACGCCCTCACCAAGCTCAAGAAGCCGCGCGAGGTCCGCTGCCGAGGGGTCTGCCAGATCAGCAGGCAGCACACAAATCGCCGCGTAGCCATGCGCCACCGCCCAAGCCGCGCCTTCGGTCACCGCCTCATTCAGACCAACACCCGTTTGACGCAAGAAATGCCCCCGCACCTCCGCTGCAATCACATCACTCTCGCTCACCACCAGCACATCCACCCCGGGCTGCGCTTCCGGCAAAAACCCCAGCATCCGGCGAAACAGCGCCATCGCAAGCCGCGCCCGCACCGCGTCGGGCAGCACCTCGGAAAGGCGCGATTTTGCCACCGCAGGGTCTTTCATCGGGATGATGAAAAGCAGGTCCTTCATGCCAACGCCTCCAGAATGCCCGCCGCAAGCGCTTGCTTCTCCGCGCGCTCGGTCATCAGGGTCGGCAGCATAGTGCAGCCTTGCCCGAGCGCCATGATCCCCTCCGCCAAGCCCGCATCCTGCGTGTCAATCACCATGTGATCCAGCACGCCCTTATAATATTCTGCCACCCCCAGCGCATCGGCCCGCAGGCCCAGCGATTTCATCATCCGGTCGGCAGGGCCTTTTACCACCTTGCCCGCAATCAGCGGGCTAACCGCCACGGTCTTTGCGGCCCGCACCGCATCCCGAAGGCCCTCAACCTCCAAAATAGGGGTGATCGACACCAAAGGGTTGCTTGGAGCCAGCACAACAATATCCGCTTCGGCAATTGCGTTCAGCGCCGCATCTGTCGGCTTGGCCGACTCAATTCCATCATAAGCCAGCTCCAGAACCTCCGGGCGGCATTGCTCCCTTACAAAATATTCCTGAAACGAAAGCCAGCCATCCGCCACCCGCACGCGGGTTTGCACCACGTCATCCGTGGGCAGTAATATCTCGCTTTTCACCCCGAAGACCCGCGCCACATGGGCCGCGATCTCGCTGCGGCTTTGCCCCCGGGCCAAGGCCGCGCTGCGGTAAATATGCAGGCCAAAATCCCGATCCCCCAGCGTCATCCATGTTTCGGCTCCCAGCTCTTTCAGCACGCCCAGCGCGCGGTGGCCTTCATCAGCCACCCCCCAGCCCTGCGCGCGGTCAATCCGGCCCGCCAGGCTATAGGTCAGCGTATCGATATCGGGCGAGATCCACAGCCCGTGAAAGGCGGCATCATCAGCGATATTGCCAATCACGCTTAGCTCCACACCCTCAAGCCCGTCAAAACCCTCGGCCATTTTGGCCCCGCCGACACCGCCCGCCAAAAGCGTTACCTTCATCACACGGCCTCCTTCAGGAAAGCCGGCAGATCCGCCATAAAATCCAGCGGCTCGGCGGCCCTCTCCACCAACGGTTCTTGCCGCGCGGGGTTGTGGGTGGCGAATTCCTCCAGCACCTCGTAGCGGGTGTTGCGCTGATACGGCACGCGGCCAGCGGCGCGGATGATTTGCACCATCTCGAAGGC
>WFUK01000129.1 GCA_015485015.1 Paracoccaceae bacterium
ATATTAGAAATGGCGGAAAAACTTGTAATTATCGGGGCGGGTATGGCTTCGGGGCGGCTGCTGGAAAAGCTGCTGGAAGCCGATGCGGCGCGCTATGATATCACCCTGTTCGGGGCCGAGCCGCGCGGCAATTATAACCGCATCCTGCTAAGCCCTGTTCTGGCCGGAGAGCAGGATTTTGCCGAAATCATAACCCATGACGCGGCGTGGTATCGCGCCAATAGCATTACCACCCGCTTTAGCGAGCCGGTGGTAAAGATCGATCGCAAAGCCCGCAAGATCATCAGCACAGGCGGCGAAACCCGCTATGACAAGCTGGTGATCGCCACCGGTTCGGCTTCGTTTTTCATTCCTGTTGCGGGTAATGATCTGCCGGGTGTGGTCGGGTTTCGCGATCTGGATGATGTGGAGACCATGCTGGGCGCGGCCAAAAGCGGCGGGCGCGCGGTGATTATCGGTGGCGGCTTGCTGGGGCTGGAGGCGGCGGCGGCGCTGCATAAGCAGGGCATGGCCGTAACCGTGGTGCATCTGATGGGGCATTTGATGGAGCGCCAGCTTGATCCGGCGGCGGGGTATTTGCTGCAAAAAGAGCTGGAAGCGCGGGGCATTACCGTGATCACCAAAGCGCAGACCAACGGGATTGTGGGCGATGGCAAGGTCGAGGCCGTGCTGCTGGAGGGGGATGTGACGCTCCCTGCCGATCTGGTGGTGATGGCGGCGGGCATTCGCCCCGAGGTGCGCCTTGCGGTGGATGCGGGCCTGCATACCGAGCGCGGGATTGTGGTGGATGACGCTATGCACAGCTCGGACCCGAGCATCTTTGCGCTGGGGGAATGTGTGGAGCATGAGGCTGTGGTTTACGGGTTGGTGGCGCCGCTATTTGATATGGCAACGGTGCTGGCCAAAACCCTGCTGGCCGAGCCGGCCGCCTTTACGGCGCCAATGGTTTCGACCAAGCTCAAGGTGACGGGGGTTGATCTGTTTTCGGTGGGTGATTTTGGCGAGGGCGAGGGGCGCGAGGAGATCGTGTTTCGCGATCCCGGGCGCGGGATTTACAAGCGGCTGATCCTGCGGGAAAATCGCATCATCGGCATCGTCATGTATGGCGATACCATCGATAGCGGCTGGTTCTTTGACAAGCTGAAATCCGGCGAGGATATCTCCGGGACCCGCGAAACGCTGATCTTTGGCCCGGCCTATCAGGGCGGCGAAGCGCTGGACCCGATTGCGCTGGTGGCCGCCATGCCGATGAGCGCCGAGATTTGCGGCTGTAACGGGGTGTGCAAGGGCGCGATTGTCGAGGCGATCGAGGCCGGCGCAACGGATCTTGGCGCGGTGAAGGCCGTCACCAAGGCTTCGGCCTCTTGCGGCTCTTGCGCTGGCTTGGTGGAGCAGGTGTTGTCCGCCAGTTTGGGCGCGGCTTTCGAGACCCAAGCCAAGGCCGGCATTTGCGGCTGCACCGATCATAGCCACGAGGATATCCGGCGGGTGATCAAATCCCAAAGCCTGAAATCCATCCCTGCCGTGATGCAGGAAATGGGCTGGAAGACCTCTTGTGGCTGCCATATCTGCCGACCTGCGCTGAATTATTACCTGATTTGCGAGTGGCCGCTGGTGTATAAAGACGACCAGCAAAGCCGCTTTGTCAACGAGCGCAACCACGCCAATATCCAGAAAGACGGCACCTATAGCGTGGTGCCGCGCATGTGGGGCGGCATGACCACCCCGCAAGAGCTGCGCGCGATTGCGGATGCCGCCGAGAAATATAACGTGCCCACCATCCATGTAACCGGCGGTCAGCGGATCGATCTGCTGGGGGTGGAGCGCGAAGACCTGCCGGAAATGTGGGCCGACCTGAACGCGGCGGGGCTGGTATCTGGCCATGCCTATTCCAAGGGGTTGCGCACGGTAAAAACCTGCGTTGGCACCGATCATTGCCGCTTTGGCACGCAGGATAGCACTGGCCTTGGCATCAAGCTGGAGAAAATGCTCTGGGGGTCGTGGACGCCGCATAAGGTGAAGCTGGCGGTCTCGGGCTGCCCGCGGAATTGCGCGGAGGCAACCTGCAAGGACCTTGGGGTGATCTGTGTGGACAGCGGCTACCTCGTGTCTGTCGCCGGTGCGGCGGGCATGGAGCTGAAGCAAACCGAGGCGCTGGCGACGGTGGCAACGGAAGCCGAAGTGATGGACCTCGCGGCGGCGTTTATCCAGCTATATCGCGAAAGCGCGGCTTACCTTGATCGGCCTTATAAATGGGTGGCCAAGGTTGGGCTGGACTGGGTGATTTCGCAGGTGGTCGAGGACCTTGAAAACCGCGCCGCTCTGGTGGCGCGCTTCGAGCTTTCCCAAACCGTTTACCGCAAAGACCCGTGGGCCGAGCAGGCCAAACCGGAATATCAGCCGCAGAAATGGGCGGCCTTGGCAGATTTGACATTGGAGGCCGCAGAATGAGCGACTGGATAGACATAGCGCCGCTGGAAAGCATTCCGCCGCGCGGCGCGCGGGTGGTGAAAACCGCGCTTGGTTGC
>WFUK01000130.1 GCA_015485015.1 Paracoccaceae bacterium
CCATAAACCGTGGGAATATGCCAGCGGCGGCGGCGGCTGTTTTGCGCGGTTTGCCATGGCTGCCGCAGGCGGTTTTCCAGCGCGGCGTGCAGGGTTTTATAGCTGCTTTTGGCAGGATCAAAGCGCAGATAAACCGAGGCCAGCGCCGCCGCGACCTCCTCGACCCCTGCCAATGGATCCCGCGCCAGCGATGCCCGAAACCCCAGCGCCGCGCGGTTGGCTGATTCGCTGAGTCTGTCGGCGAAACGCACCAAAAGCCCGTCTACCCCCATAGGGGCGATGGCGGGGACGCTTGTTTTGGGCTGTTCCGGGGTCATTTTTGCGCCGCCAATGAAAATATTTCTTGCAAAGCTGTCAAAACACTGACAATTTGTCAACATTATATAAACGTGTGCTGCAAAGTTTGTGGCCGACAACGGGAGAGACCAACATGAAAATGACCTATGCAGCGGCTTTTGCCGCCGGGCTGGCCATCGCCACCCCTGCCATGGCCCAAACCACATGGGATATGCCAACGCCATATGGCGACAGCACCTTCCACACCATCAATATCGCGCAATTTGCCGATGAGGTGGCAACGGCCAGCAATGGCGACCTGAGCATCACCGTGCATTCCGCCGGATCGCTGTTTCCCCATGCCGAGATCAAAAACGCCATTCGCTCGCGCCAAGTGCCGCTGGGCGAGTTTTTCCTGTCGCGGCTTTCCAATGAGGACCTTGCTTTTGGCATTGATAGCCAGCCCTTCCTCGCCACCAGCTATGGCGATGGCGAAAAGCTTTGGGCAGCGCAACGCCCCGTGATTGATGCGCTATTGGCCGAGCAGGGCTTGAAGGTGCTATTTGCGGTGCCATGGCCAGCCCAAGGGCTTTATACCAATGGCGAGATCAAGACCGTAGAAGACCTTTCGGGCCTGCGCTTCCGCGCCTATAACGCCGCGCTGGAAGAATTTGCCACCCTCGCGGGCGCAGCGCCGGTGCAGGTAGAAGCGCCTGATATTCCGCAAGCTTTTGCCACCGGACAGGTGGAAGCGATGATCACATCGCCTTCAACAGGGGCCAATTCCAAGGCTTGGGATTTTGTTACGCATTATACCCAGATTGATGCTTGGTTGCCCAAAAACATCGTGGTGGTAAACCAGCGCGCCTTTGACGGGCTATCGGCTGAAACTCAAGCAGCGGTGCTGGAAGCGGCGGCAGCGGCTGAAGCGCGCGGCTGGGAAATGTCTAAAGCCGAAGCGGCAACCAAAACCCAGATTATGGCCGATAACGGCATGATTATCGTTAGCCCTTCGCCTGAGCTGGTGGCTGGTTTGCAAGCCATCGGGGCAGAGATGCTGGACAACTGGAAAGCCAATGCGTCTGACGATGCGCTGTCGATCCTGAACGCCTATAACAACTAGGCTAACAGCCCGCGCCGCATATGTGGCGCGGGTTTTTTATTGCGAGGCTGAACATGCGCCGAATACTCGATACACTTTATAAACTTGCGGGGGCCATTGCGGCCCTTTCCATTCTGGGCATCTGCCTTGTGGTTTCAACGCAAGTAATGCTGAATATTGTGGCGCGGATCGGCGGGCCGGGGTGGTCTTATACCCTGCCGTCTTATGCGGATTTTTCGGGTTTTTTTCTGGCAACGGCCACGTTTATGGCGCTGGCCTATACCCTGCGGGCAGGCGGACACATTCGGGTGAACCTGCTGGTCGGGGCTTTGCCCAAGCGCCCGCGCTGGCTGCTGGAGCTGCTGACGCTGGCGATCGGGGCGATGATGGCGGGCTATGCCACCTATTATGCGGCGCTGTTGCTGGACGAAAGCTATCGCTATGGCGATATGTCTACCGGCATTATTGCCATCCCGCTATGGATTCCGCAGATCAGCATGGTGGCGGGGCTGGGGCTGCTGACGGTGGCTTTTGTCGATACGCTGGTGGAGGCGCTGATTGCGCGCGCGCCGGTTTTGGTTGACGAGGGGGCGGAATAGCCATGTCTGATCCGATGGTTTTTTCGA
>WFUK01000131.1 GCA_015485015.1 Paracoccaceae bacterium
ATTCTAACCGGATACAAGCCCTCGAATACCTTGGTTAAATTCGAGCTGACCAATGATAAAGGCTGGCGTTTCTGGAAGAAAACGGAAATGACCGACAAGGAAGCAATTGACCGGCTTCAGCACGTGATCAGACAAGAGACCCGACCCGGCATCACCGCATGCTGCGAGGTGGCGCAACTGGCCATTGCCGAGCGCACCGGCGAAGCGCAGCGGCGGGTCAAGCGGATCAAGCAAGCGGGCCGTGGCTTGATCATCGAAGAAATAACCACGATGAAGGCCGAAATAGAGACGCTGGACCAAGGGGTAAGCGCCGATGTTGTAACAAGGCTCAATGAGAACCGGCAAAAACGGGCCTCCGAAATGCGCTCGCGGCTAAGCACGCTTGCGGCCACCAAATCCGCGCTATTGGCCGCCTTTCCAGCGGTCGAAAATCGAGTAAAAACACCCAGACAAGGTGGTGAATGATGGCCGCTATCTCCGCTCTAAAATCCGATTTTTCGCTCGGCAACATCGCAGAAAAACATCACTTCAACATTGTGGTTGCGGGTGAATTTAATGCCGGAAAATCATCCATTATCAATTTGCTGTTGCAAAAAAACATCGTCCCAACCGAGGTCAGCGTATCCGATCTGCCGCCAGCGGTAATCACCCCATCGGATCACGAGCATTACGAAATCAAGACGGCTGGCAAAACCGGTGAATATCAAAAATCGGACCTGCTGAACGGCACGATCGCTTCAGGCTCGGTTACCTCAATCGAAATCGACACCCCGCTCCCCCGGTTCAACGGTGCCACGATCACCGAGGTTTCCATCAACCAAGACGGCACGCTGGCGGAGGATCGAAAAGCCATCATCGAAAACGCCGACCTCTTGATCTGGTGCAGCATGGGGCAGCGCGCGTGGTGCCTTTCTGAAATTTCCATCATCAAGGCCCTGCCCAAACCGGTTTTGGACAATGCCATTCTCGCTGTCACACGATCCGATTATTTGAGAAACACCGATAATCTATCGAAGGTGAAAAACCGGTTGGCGCGCGAAGCCGATGAATATTTTGACAAAATCATCATGCTGGATTGCTCGAACAGCGCCATCATGGCCGCATCAAATGAAGCAAAATGGGCGAAATCCGGCGGCAAGGCGCTTTTTGATGATGTGCAAGCGGTTTTCCGCAGCTCGCCTTTTTATGGCAAAGCGCCGGTAATCGTTTCCAAAGCCCCCACGGCCCTTTCAAGCCCGTCTTCAACGGATACCCTCACAGAAGATGAAGCGCTTGCCGCCTGGAATGACACATTATGCGAGCTTTCAGACGGGCTTGAAAGCGCGCGACAGTTGCGCGAGGTAGATTTCGCACGCCGTGTTCAAAGCGCTATGGTAGAATTTGTCGAGTTGGTGATTCCCGCAACGGTAGAAACCGATACTATTTCCCGCGTAAAAACGGCATTTGACGAAGCCATCCTCTCTATCGAACAAAATCTTGCACAAGATAGTCGAATTGGAATTGCGCGGCTATCTACGGCTCTAGCCTTGCAGCTGGAGCGAGAGTTTTTCGGGTAGCAGGTGAACCCTGACCAACGCAGGCCAAGCCTATGCGATTCGTAGGCCTAGAAGGCTTTCGAAAGCGTGGCTTGCAGGGCGTGGATTTGTCCGCCGCCGGAGATTTGCCCGTTATAGCCCAGAGCCAGATTGAAGCCCGAGCCGAAAGCCATATCAAGCCCGGCGGAAAGGGTTAGCGTATCCCGTGCGGTTGGCGCGCCGGCAATGGTAAAGGACGGCTCCGCTGCAAAGGCCAGATCGGCCAGCGCGGTGAGGTCGCCAAAGCCCCGCTGCCAGCCAATCCCCCCGCTCAGCATCACCGTGGTCGCGCCCAGCGCAATCTCGCGACTGCCGCGCAGGCCGATGGTGGTGAATACCAGATTTTGCGACGAGGCCGCGCCGGACAGCGCCGCATCGCCGCCGGTTTCGGCAAAAGCTTCCGTTTGCAGATTGATATATGAAACATTGATAAACGGCTCCAGATCCAGCGATCCTGCCTTCATGGCATAGCTGGCCTCGCCAAATAGCGATACAGCGGACGCGCGGTAATTCGCCACCAGCGTTTCGTTAATCGCGCCGACCAGAACCGTGCGGCTGGTATCCAGTTCATAACCCGAATAAAGCCCGCCAAAGCTCAGGCCAACCGCCCCGAAGCTGGCATTGCCATAGGCCCCGACATGAAGCGCGCTGGTTGAGCCGCTGGAATTGCGGTCGGCAATATCAATGCTTGAGCCGGTGACGCCCGCCATCAGCCCCAGCTCGAAACTACCGGTATTGATCAGCCCCGCGCCAGCAAACGCACCGTAAACAAGCTGGCTGGCCATGGCCGCATTGCCATCGGCCGCGTATTGGCTCCATTCGCCCAGCACCTGCCCCCAGACATTAACCCCCGGCGCGCTTTCACGATCCAGCGCGGCTGTGAGCGCAAGGCGGCTGTTATCGGCCAGAAAGGTTTGAGCCGAGGCATAGATCTCGCCCGAGAAGAGATCAAACGCCAGTGGTGTATTGTCTAAATTGAGCAAAAGGATCGAATCATAGACAGGCGAACCCGCCCCCAGCCCTTCGACTGCCCCCGCTGTGGCCGCCTGATTAAAGGTGGTGGCGACAGCGCTAAAGGTGATGTCGTTGCGGGTCATGGTCAGGAACACATTGGTCGGATCATAGGTGACGCCGGCATCAAGGAAGGCAAATGTATCCGTCACGGTATCAAAAACACCGGTCACGCTATTGGCGGAAATAAGCTGATAATAGGTTTCCCAGTTATAGGTGCTGCCATCCTCGCCCAAGGTCTCGGGGGTGATATTGAGGGTGGCCCCGCTCTGGATGGTCACATCGCCCTGCACCGCCAGCACATCGCTATTGCCTGCGGAATCTATCTCCACGTCAAAGGCGGAGCCGGTGGCAAAATCCACATCTCCCGCCGCATAAAGCGTGCCGATGGAGCCGCCCGGCGCCAAGGTGCCGCCCGCCTGCACAGATACATTGCCGACATAGCCGCTGCCGCCCAGAGTGCCGGTGCCGCTTACAAAAGCATCGCTGGCGATTTGGCCGTTCACCAAAAGGGTGCCGCCGGTGATGGTGGTATTGCCGGTATAATCCCCGCCGATGCTGAAGATCGTGGTGCCCGCCAGCACATCCACCGCCCCCGCGCCGGTGATGCCGAGGCCAAATTCAAAATCGGTATCAGTCAGGTTAAACACCAACCGCCCGTTACCCGAGCCAAACACCACCGAGGTGGCATCCAGCGAGCCCGCCGCCACGGCCGCATCACCCGCCGCCGCGCCAAAGTTTACGATGCCGGTCGAGCCTGCGTTTTGGGCCACAAAAACCGAAGCCCCCGCGCTAACGGCACCGCCATCGGCAATGGTCAAGACCCCCGTGCCGGAAAAGCCGACAAAAACCGGGCCTGCACTCGTCCAACTGGACCCGACGCCGGTAACGGTGGCCGTGCCGGTGGAGCCGGTGTAAAGGCCGATTGCGCCACTGTCACTGCTGACCGCGCCGCCGGCCTCGATATTCAGCACAGCGGTGCCGTAACTACCAATAAAAAGATCACTGGCGTTGGTCCATGCAGACCCCGCGCCGGTGACGGTGACCGTGCCGGAGGCACCGGCGATTACGCCGATCGAGCCACTGCTATTGCTGACCCCACCGCCATCCTCGATATTCAACTCACCGGTGCCGGAAACGCCGATATAGAGCGAGACGGTATTTGCCCAGCTCGATCCCGCGCCGGTGACAGTGGCCGTGCCGGAGGCGCCTGCGCTGTTACCTATATAGCCATAGTTATTGCTGACCGCCCCGCCAGCCTCGATATTCAGAACACCGGTGCCGTTCAGCCCGATATAAAGCGCCTCCGAATTTATCCAACTGGAACCCGCACCGGTAACGGTAACTGTGCCGGAAGAGCCTGCATTCTCGCCGATATAACCACTTACATTGCTGACCGCGCCGCCCGCTTCGATATTCAACACCCCGGTGCCATCGCTCCCGACATAAAGATTGTTGGCATTTGTCCATGTGGAACCCGCGCCGCTGATATTAACCGTGCCGGAAGAGCCATAGAAAAAACCGATCGAGCCCGTGGTGTTGTTGACAACCCCGCCCGCTTCGATATTCAGCACCCCTGTGCCGCTATACCCGACCAAAAGCTCGGAGGTATTGGTCCAGCTCGAGCCGGCGCCATTCACCGTCACCGTGCCGGTGGCGTCGGCAGCATTGCCGATATAACCATAGC
>WFUK01000132.1 GCA_015485015.1 Paracoccaceae bacterium
ATCAAGCTGGGTTGGCTCATTTATCAACTCTCGTGATTGGCATTTTGCTGCTGGCCAAGCTATAGGCGTAGCGTGCAATGATCAACGGGGGATGTCCGGTATGGGCCACGCATATTGGCAAGGGTTTCGGGCGGGTGCGCCCTTTGTGCTGGTGGTGGCCCCCTTCGGGCTGCTCTTCGGGGTGGTGGCCACCGAGGCGGGGTTTGATCTGTTGCAAACCATGGTGATGACGGTGCTGGTCATCGCGGGCGCTTCGCAATTTGCCGCCGTGCAGCTATTGGTCGATGGCGCGCCGATATTGGTGGCGGTGCTAACGGGGCTGGCGGTGAATATGCGCATGGCGATGTATTCGGCCTCGCTGGCGCCGCATCTGGGCAAGGCTGCGCTATGGAAACGGGCATTGGTTTCGTATTTTCTGGTTGATCAAAGCTATGCGGTTTCGGTGGCGGAATATGAAAAGCGCCCTGCACGACCCTTGCCGGAAAAGATCGCTTTTTTCTTCGGGTCGATTTCGCCGATAGCGCCGAATTGGTATCTCTTCACCCTGATCGGCGCAATGGCGGGCAAGGCGATCCCGCCGGAATATGCGCTGGATTTTGCGGTGCCGATTACCTTTATCGCCATTGTTGGCCCCTCGTTGCGCAGCCTGCCCCATATTGCGGCGGCTTTTGTGTCGGTCATAGCCGCGCTTTCGCTGGCGTGGATTCCCTATAATGCCGGCCTGATGCTGGCGGCCTTGCTGGCGATGATGGTGGGCGCGGCGCTAGAAAAGCAAATGGAGAGCGCGGCATGAGCGATTTAAGCATCTGGCTAATGATCCTTGCCCTCGGGGTTGGCACGTTTTTGATCCGGTTTTCGTTTCTCGGGCTGCTGGGCGGTCGCGAGCTGCCCGAATGGCTAACGCGGCATCTGCGCTATGTGCCGGTGGCGGTGCTGCCGGGGCTGATTGCGCCGATGGTGGCCTGGCCCGAGGCCACAGGCGGCGCGCTCGACCCTGCCCGCAGCCTTGCGGCGCTAACGGCGCTGGCAATCGGCGCGTGGTTTCGCTCGGTGCTGGGGGCGATATTTGGCGGCATGGCTGTGCTATATCTGGTTCAGTGCGCCCTTGGATAACCAAGGCTCAACCCCATGGCCGCCGAGCGTAGCGAGGCCATGGCCGGAGGCAACCCGTTTTTCAGCTGGCTGAAAAATGTGCTTTTTCCGATGGGGCTTCAGCCCCGGGAGGAAAAAGCAAGCCCGGCCGAGGTGGGAGAAGCGGCGGATATTGCGCGCGGTGGACAAAAAAACCTGACCCGGGCTTTGGCCGGATGATGAGTCAATTTCCTTTCCATGTCGCCTTGGTGTCGGGTAAATTCGGACTTGCGTCATGCCCGTGTCGTGGGCAAAACATATAGGCGCGGTTAGCTTGGGCTGGCAAAGCAACGCGAGATAAAGGTAACGCCAATGATAATCCGCAAACTCAGGCTTGATCGGGGATGGTCACAAGAACAGCTCGCCGAAATTTCCGGCGTCAGCACCCGCACCATCCAGCGCATCGAGCGTGGCAAGAAGGCCAGCCTTGAATCTCTCAAATGCCTTGCAGCGGTTTTTGAAACCGATATCTCACATCTGCAAGAGGAACAGAAAATGACCAAGGAAAGCCTAAGCCCGGAAGACCGCGCAGCCCTCGCTAAAATGCGCGAATGGATGAAATATGATGATGACGGCTATATCATTGATCCCTCGTTAAATGACGAGGAGCGCGAGGCGCTGGAATACGTGCGGGATATCAAATCGTTTTACAGCAACCTGTTTTGGTATCTCGGCATGATGGCGATATTGCTGGTAATCAATCTTACGACCAATCCGGAGTATCTCTGGGTCATCTGGCCGGCGCTGGGCTGGGGGATTGGCGTGATCTTTCACGGGCTGAGCGTATTCGAGATTTTTTCACCCTTCGGGGCGGAATGGGAGCGCAAGCAAATGCAAAAACGCCTGCGTAAAAAATAACCCATAGCCATACAACCTGTCACCTCCCGGCCCGGCTTGGCAAGGCTTGCAGACAATAAAAAAGGGCAGTGCCTGCTGCACTGCCCCTTTCCACAAAACTCCGGAAAACCTTAGTTTTTCGCGTAGAATTCCACCACGAGATTTGGCTCCATCACCACCGGATAAGGCACATCCGAAAGGGTCGGGGTGCGGATGAATTCGCAGGTCAGCTTGGCGTGATCCACGTTCAAATATTCCGGCGTGTCGCGCTCTGGCGAGCCAACAGCTTCCAGCACAAGGCCCATCTGGCGGGATTTTTCGCGCACGGCGATCACATCACCCTCGTTTACACGGTAAGAGGCGATATTCACCTTCTTGCCATTCACGGTCACGTGGCCGTGGTTCACAAATTGGCGAGCCGCAAAAACGGTAGGCACAAATTTGGCGCGGTAAATAACAGCGTCCAAGCGGCGCTCTAGCAGGCCGATCAGGTTTGCGCCTGTATCGCCCTTGATGCGATCGGCATCGGCATAGATACGGCGGAATTGTTTTTCCGTTACATCGCCATAATAGCCTTTAAGCTTTTGCTTGGCGCGGAGCTGCGTGCCGAAATCCGAAAGCTTTTGCTTGCGGCCCTGGCCATGCTGGCCCGGGCCATATTCACGACGATTGACAGGGGATTTGGGGCGGCCCCAAATGTTTTCGCCCATGCGGCGATCAATTTTATACTTGGCAGCTGTACGTTTAGTCACGAGCTGGGTCCTCTCAAAGGCTCCCCGGGGGGATGTTG
>WFUK01000133.1 GCA_015485015.1 Paracoccaceae bacterium
GAACGACACAATATGGGCCACACGCTCGGAAAATGACGATGCGGTCGCGGCGCTTTACCAGCGCTGCAAAAACGCGGACCCAACCACATGGCAGGGCATCCACCAAGAGCTGGCAGCGGCGGCAAAAAACGCCGGTTTAACCCCCAGAGTGATCCGCATCATCCGGCCCGCAATTGGTGGTCCGGATCCGGAATATGACGCACATAGCAAGGCCATCGGGCAAAACCTGCTGCGCGCCATTGCTGGCGGTGAAATGGAGCCAGCGCAAGCGGGCGGCGCGGCCTTTTGCGCGCTGGTATCTGCGGTGGTGCAGCATGGTTTGCCGCCGGAATCCCGGCTTGGATTGCCGGATAATGCCCTTGCCTTGCTTGAGAATACCGAGCAGGAAAACCGCAATGCCTATCAGCATGCCGTGATCTATCTGGCCAGTATTTGCATTCAAGACACGCGCTTGCCGGTAAATGACCGGATCGCGCTTTTATCGCGGGTGCTGCTTTATTATGGCTTCCAAAAAGCCGAGGGGCATCTGGAGGTTCGGATTACCGAGCTGCCCGAGGTTTTTGCTGGCGAGGCGCTGGCGCTGCAAGGGCTGGTTTTGCATGGGTTCGAGGGTTCGATCCTGCCAGAGGTGCCGCTGCCCAAAGCCTTGGCGCTGCGGTTTGACGAGCTTTGGATCACGCGGCTCAAAGCCGATCAAAAGGCAATTGGCGTGCAGCTGAAGCATCGGCTCTTGGCGCATGCCAAATTTTTGATCACGCTGCATCGCGCCCTTTCAGAGGCAGGGCAGCACCAGTCAGCCTTTGATCTGGTGCGGGCATGGGCCAACCATGCGCCTGACAATTGGAAGGCCTATGATCTATTGGCTGGCTCCGCCCGTGCGCTCGGCGATGATGCGCAAGCCTTGGCGATCTATGCCGAGGCCGAGGCAAACGGCGTGGCTCATTCAAGGCTGGCGGAGCTAAAGGGAAACCAGCTTATGCGCGCAGGGCAGGCTGAGGCCGCGATCCAAGCCTATGAGCAGGCGCTGGCCTTGCCTGCGGGGAATCGCGGGCGGATTCAGCGGGGATTGGATGCGGCGCGGGCGAAGGTCTCGTAGGCTTGATAGTGGCGCTTTGAAACCGCAAAATCACTCCCTGAAATAAAATCGCCGCCTCCAAGGGAAGCGGCGAATTCGGTGGTTGAGCCAAGTTTGGGGAAGGTCCCGAAACCTGCGCTATATATTAGTATCCACCCTTGCGGCGGCTTTCAGGCAGGCCGGCGATTTTGCCACCTTGCTTGCTCGGATCACCCGGAAACAGCTCATAAACATCGCGCTGGCTTAGCTTTTCGCCCCATTCCGCGCTCATGGCTTTTACGATCTTGCGGGTATTGGGATGAACCCCGCCGCCCTGAAAATATTCGTCGCGCAGAAAGTTGATCAGATCCCAATGCTTGTCGGTCAGCTCGATGCCATCCGCCGAAGCCATGGCCTCTGCCATTTCCTTTGACCAGTCTTCGTGATTCGCGAGATGTCCGTTCTCATTGGTTTCGTATTCGGTGCCGTTAAATTCAAATGCCATGTTTTTCTCCCCGATCTAGCATGTGAGACTATCAGACATTCAGATAACATAATGTGAATTGACGATCAACTGTGTCACATCGGCATAGGGTCGCGGCGGTAAATTTCCTGTATGCCCGCCAGCACTTCCTCCGATAACTCCAGATCAGCGCCTTGAATTATATGCGCAAATTGCTCGCTGGAGGTTGCGCCAATGATTGCCGCCGCCATAAAGGGCCGGCTGCTGCAAAATGCCACCGCCATATGCACCGGATCCAGCCCATGCGCCTTGGCCAGCGCCACATATTCATCCGCTACCCGCAAGCTGGCAGCGCTGATCCGCCCGCCAAGATCGGGATTCAGAGTGCGGCGGGAGCCTTGCGGGATGGTATCCTGGCTATATTTTCCGGTCAGCAAGCCCGTGGCCAAGGGCGAAAACGCCAGCAGGCCGACATCTTCGTGATGGCTCATCTCCCCCAGATCCAGATCATAGTGCCGGCACATTAGCGAATATTCGTTTTGCACGGTCGCCACGCGCGGCAGGCCTTTGGTCTCGGCCAGGCGCAGATAATTGCCCAAGCCCCAGGCGCTTTCGTTGGACAGCCCGATATGGCGGATTTTTCCGGCTGCCACCAATTCGCCCAAGCTTTCCAGCGCCGCTTCCATTTCGGCCAGCGCGGTGGAGGTATCCTGGCCGCTGGCGTCAAAGCTCCAGTTTTGCCGGAAATGATAGGAGCCGCGATTGGGCCAATGCAGCTGATAAAGGTCAATCACATCGGTTTTTAGCCGCTTCAGGCTCAAATCCACAGCCTCGATCAGACTGGCCGGAGAGATCGGCGCGCCACCCCGCACCGCTGATCCAGCCCCCGATACCTTGGTTGCGACCAACACCTGATCGCGCATGCCCGAGGCCGCCAGCCAGTTGCCGATAATGGCCTCGCTCGCGCCGCAGGTTTCGGTTTTGATCGGGTTGACCGGATAAAGCTCGGCGGTGTCAATCAGGTTGATCCCCGCCTCGACCGCCATATCAAGCTGGCGATGGGCATCGGCCTCGGGCGTCTGGGTGCCAAAGGTCATGGTGCCGAGCGAAATCGGGTGGGTTTTCAGGCCGGTGCGGCCGATATTTTGCATTTGCATGGGAGGCTCCTCAAGATTTTTGCCACGCTAGCGCAATAGGGGAAAAAGGAAAAGCGCTGAAGGGTTGTTCTGGGCGCGGCTTAGGCTTACATACCTCCCATGAAAAATCCGTTGAACCTGTTTAAGTCCGATCCCAAAGTTGCTGTAATCCGCCTGACGGGCGCGATTGGCACCGGAAGAAATGCGCTAAGCGATGCCGCGCTGGCCCCGATTATCGAAAAAGCCTTTGCCAAAGGCAAGCTCAAGGCGGTGGTTTTGCAAATCAATTCGCCGGGTGGCTCGCCTGCGCAATCGGCGCTGATCGCGGCCCGCATCCGGCGTTTGGCGGCGGAAAAAGAGCTGCCGGTAGTGGCCTTTGTCGAAGATGTGGCGGCCTCGGGCGGCTATTGGCTGGCCACGGCGGCGGACGAAATTTATGCCGATGATAATTCGGTGCTTGGCTCGATCGGGGTGATCTCTGGCGGTTTTGGTTTTCACGAGTTGCTCAAAACCCACGGGGTAGAGCGCCGGATGCATACGGCGGGCGAAAGCAAATCCATGATGGACCCGTTTCAGCCCGAAAAGCCCGAAGACGTGGCGCGGCTCGAAACGATACTGGCGCAAATCCACGAGAATTTTATCACGCAGGTCAAAACGCGGCGCGGCGAAAAGCTTGCGGATGAAAACCTGTTTACCGGCGAAATCTGGGTTGGGCAAAAAGCGGTGGATAACGGGCTGATCGACGGCATTGGCCATATGGTGCCGGTGATGAAGGCGCGCTATGGCGATAAGCTGCAATTCAGGATTTATGGTCAGAAAAAGGGGCTGCTTTCACGCTTTGGCGCTTCGATTCTGGCGCAGATAGAGGAGCGCAGCCTGTGGGCGCGCTTCGGGCTGTAGCCGATGTTTCTCAAGATAATCGTGTTGTTTCTGGTGCTGATGATGACCATCGGCATGGTCGGGAAGCTGATTAATCCCACCCCCAAGCCCAAGGGCAGCAAATCCCGCAAGTGCAAAACCTGCGGTTCGTTTTTGATCGGCAAAGGCCCTTGTGCCACCTGCGCTGCGAGGAAAAAATAAATGGCTTTTCTGCTGGTGGCTAGTGGCTTGGTGCTTTTGGTATTGGCCGGTGATTTCTTGGTCAAAGGCGCGGTGGCCCTAAGCCTGCGCCTCGGGGTGCCGACCTTGATCGTTTCAGTTACCATTGTTGGTTTTGGCACCTCGGCCCCTGAAATGCTGATCGCGATTCAGTCGGCGCTGGAAGGCGCGCCGGGGATTGCGCTGGGGAATGTTGTGGGGTCCAATACCGCCAATGTGCTGCTCGTGCTGGGGTTTCCGGCGCTGGTATATACCTTGGACACCGGCGAATCCGATACCAAGCGGATTTATCTGATGATGCTCGGGGTTTCGGTGATCTTCATCGCGCTGGCCTTTATGGGACCGCTGCATTTGTGGCATGCGGCGGTGCTTTTGGGGCTGCTGGCGGCCATGCTGTGGGATAATTTGCGCTCGGCCCTGGGGGCGCGCGGCGCGCCGGAGCCGGATCTCGCCGAGCTTGAGGGTATCCCCCCCGATATGCCGGGCTGGCGCATGGCGATGTATATCGGCGCCGGGGTGGTCGGGCTGCCGCTCGGGGCGCAATTGATGATCGAAGGCTCGCTGATTATTGCCGCGCGCTTTGGCTTGGGGGAAGAGGTGATCGGGCTAACGCTGGTAGCTATCGGCACCTCGCTGCCCGAGCTGGCCACCACTACCGTTGCGGCCTTGCGCCGAGAGGCGGATGTGGCTTTGGGCAATGTAAT
Organism: Paracoccaceae bacterium; assembly: GCA_015485015.1. Taxonomy (GTDB): domain Bacteria; phylum Pseudomonadota; class Alphaproteobacteria; order Rhodobacterales; family Rhodobacteraceae; genus UBA3077. The sequence continues at coordinate 4,456 of WFUK01000133.1, forward strand.
AGGCTCCAATATGTTTAATCTATTGGCCATTATGGGCGTTACCAGCCTGTTTGGCCCGCTGCCGGTCGCGCCGGAATTGCTGCATCTGGATCTGTGGATCATGCTTGGCGCGTCGCTGTTGCTCGGGGTGTTTGTGTTTTCCAAGATCAATATGGGGCGGCTCTGGGGCTTTGGGTTTTTGGCGCTATACGCGATCTATATGGTTGCGCTTTTGGGGAGATAATTCATGGCAAATGCGGCATTGGTAACCGGAGGCGCGCGGCGCTTGGGGCGGGCGATGGCGCTGCGTTTGGCCAAGCGGGGCGCGGATATCGTGGTGCATTATGCCAGCTCCGAAGGCCCTGCGATGGATGTGATAAACGAGGCGCGGGCCATGGGGGTGAATGCGGTGGCCCTTCAGGCCGATCTGCTGGATGCGGGCGCGGTGGCCGAGCTGATCCCGCAAGCGGCGGCGGCGCTGGGCCGCCCGCTGGATGTGCTGATTAATAATGCCTCGATCTTTGAATATGACAATCTGGCAACGGCAAGCGATGAAAGCTGGGCGCGGCATATGGATTCCAACCTGCGCGCGCCGGTTTTCCTGACGCAGGCCTTTGCCGCGCAAGCGCCCGCGCTCGGCGATGATGGCGAGCCGCTGGCCATGGCGAATGTGATTAACATGATCGATCAGCGCGTGCGCAAACCAACACCGGAATTCATGACCTATAGCCTCGCCAAAGCCGGCCTTTGGGCCTTTACCAAAACCGCCGCGCAGGCATTGGCGCCGCGCATTCGGGTGAATGGCATCGGCCCGGGGCCAACGCTGGTGGGCGCGCGGCAAACGGACGAGCATTTTGCAAACCAGCGAAAAGCCACAATATTGCAGCGCGGCTCCGGCCCGGACGAGATCTGCCGCGCCATGGAATTTATCCTGGATGCACCGGGTCTTACGGGTCAGCTTTTATGCCTTGATGGCGGCCAGCACCTCGCATGGCAAACCCCTGATATACTGGGGCCGGAATAGAGGCTTCACTGAAGTTGTCCACTTTTGAAGCGCGGGTTAACAAAAGTGTTAAAAAACCGTTGTAATAACAACGGACTAGCACAGGCACAAATAATTGTCCTTACTTATCAATGACTTAAAAAACTGCCTAAATTTTGCCCAATTCGAGTAAATAGGCCAAATATAAGGAAAAATTCGATCATGCGCATAGTTCCCCACAGAGTTATCCACAGGAACGGTGGATGTAATTTCTCTTGATTTTGAGGAAACACGGGTGCGCCCGTCGGTAGAATCACCTATGTTCACCTTATGATCGATTCCGAGCCAGAAACCGAGTTTGAAGAAGAAGGCAGCCCGCAAGGGGAGCTGCGCGGCCATGAGGTGATTCGTGGTTATTTGAGCGGATTGGATACCTCCCCCGGGGTTTACCGGATGCTGGATGCTGCGGGCGGGGTGCTTTATGTCGGCAAGGCGCGGCAGCTGCGTAATCGTGTGTCGAACTATGCGCGGCCTTCGGGCCATTCGGCGCGCATTGGCCGGATGATCTCGGCCACGGCCAGCATGATGTTTCTGACCACCCGCACCGAAACCGAGGCGCTGTTGCTGGAGCAAAACCTGATCAAGCAGCTCAAGCCGCGCTATAATGTGCTGCTGCGGGACGATAAATCCTTTCCCAGTATTCTGGTCACCACCGGGCATGGTTTTCCCCAGATCAAAAAGCATCGCGGGGCGCGGCGGGAGAAGGGCCGATATTTTGGCCCTTTTGCCTCCAATGGCGCGGTTAATCGCACCTTGGCGCAGCTCGAGCGGGTGTTTTTGCTGCGCAATTGCTCGGATGCGGATTTCGAGGGCCGGACGCGAGCGTGCCTGCAATACCAGATCAAGCGCTGCTCGGGGCCGTGCGTGGGGCATATCTCGGCGGAGGCTTATGGCGCGCTGGTCTCGGAGGGGCTGGATTTTCTGGGCGGTAAATCCAGCGATATCCAGCAGCGGCTGGCATTGGAAATGCGCGAAGCCAGCGCGGCGATGCAATATGAAAAGGCTGGTGCAATAAGGGACCGGCTGGCGGCGATGGCGCAGGTGCAGGTCAGCCAAGGGGTGAATCCGGCGGGGGTTTCGCAGGCCGATGTTATCGCGCTGCACCAAGAGGGCGGGCAGGCTTGTGTGCAGGTGTTTTTCATCCGCGCCAACCAGAATTGGGGCAACCGCGCCTATTATCCGCGCACCGGTGGCTCGGCGGATGCGGCGGAAATTCTGGAGGCGTTTATGGTGC
>WFUK01000134.1 GCA_015485015.1 Paracoccaceae bacterium
AATATGCTTGAGCTGGGCGGCGGCGATGATAATGCCGGAAGCGGTGATAAAGCCGGAAATCACCGGATGCGACAGGAAATTCGCCAAAAACCCGAGCCGCAAAAACCCCATAGCCAGCAGCATCAGCCCCGAAAGAAAGGCCAGCGCAATCGCCGCGCCCAGATATTCGGGGGTGCCTTGGGCCGCAAGATCCCCCACCGCCGCCGCTGTCATTAATGACGCCACGGCAACCGGACCAACCGCCAGCGCGCGGGAGGAGCCAAAGATGGCATAAATCACCAAGGGCGCGATGGAGGCATATAGCCCGACCTCGGGCGGCAGCCCCGCCAGCAGCGCATAGGCCAGTGATTGCGGGATCAGCATGATGGTGACGATCACCGCCGCTATAAGGTCTTGGCTCAAGGTTTCGCGGGTGTAATCGCGGGACCAGTCCAGAATGGGGAAAAACCGTTTCATCACCGGCTCCTGAATTGAAAAGGGAGCGTCTCCGCCCCCCTGAATATCGGTGTTTAACTCCGTGTGGATTTCCAGAGCATGGTGCAGCGGTTGCCCGAGCGGCAATAGGCAAACACCTTGCCATTATCCCCGTTGGTCACGGCTTTGAAATCGCTTAAGGTCTTTTCCGATAGGGAGCGGCCCATTGGCACGTAATGAAACTTCATACCCGCCTTTTCCACCGCCCGCTTGATCTGGGCGGCGGCGGGCTGGCCGGGGGCCTCGTTATCGGGGCGATTGCACATCACCGTATCAAAACCGGCGGCTTTGATATCGGCAACATCTGCCACCGAAATCTGACCGGTGACGGTATAATTCGGGTCCAGCTCGGTGATACGCATACCACCGACTTGCTGGATGTTTTTGGGCTTGAACAGATTAAAGAGCATTGACCGGAACCTTCAAATAGACTTGCCCGTTATCTTCGGCCTCGGGCATTTGGCCAGCGCGCATGTTAACCTGAATAGATGGCACAATCAACTTGGGCAATGAAAGCTCTCCGTCGCGTTTGGTGCGCATGGCAATGAAATCCTCTTTGTCTTTATCCGCCGCCACATGCACGTTTTTCGCCTTTTGCTCGCCCACCGTGGTTTCCCACGCAAATTCATCCCGCCCGGGGGCTTTATAATCATGGCCGACAAAGATTCTGGTCTCGTCGGGCAGGCTCAGGATCTTCTGGATCGAGCTATAGAGCGTTTCGGCTGAGCCGCCCGGAAAATCGCAGCGCGCGGTGCCGAAATCGGGCATAAACATGGTATCACCAACAAAGGCGCTATCTTCCACCACATAGGTCAGGCACGCAGGGGTGTGGCCGGGCGTATGCATCACATTCACCGAAAGATCGCCGATTTTGAAGCTGTCGCCCTCCTGGAACAGCTTGTCAAATTGCGAGCCATCGCGCTGGAATCTGGTGCCTTCGTTGAAGATTTTGCCAAAAACATTCTGCACCACGGAAATCTTTTCACCAATGCCGATCTTGCCGCCCACCTGCTCCTGAATATAGGGCGCGGCGGAAAGATGGTCGGCATGCACATGGCTTTCCAGCAACCATTCCGGCTGCAACCCTTCGGATTTTACATAATCAACGATTTTATCAGCGAATTTGGTATCGGTGCGACCGCTGGAATAATCAAAATCCAGCACGGAATCAATGATCGCGCATTTCTGGCTGTTCGGGTCTTTGACCACATAAGAAACGGTGTTGGTTGTGTCGTCAAAAAAGGCTTTTACTTCGGGGGTCATGGTTTCGCTCCTGAATTTCTGTTTGACCATAAATAAGGTGCGAAAAACATATTACAAGATTTGCATGTGAAGTTTTTTACTCAGGTATAGGATTTGCACGAGGATGCGTTGCAGTCTGCCTCGCCGCCCCTGTTATTTGGGCAGGTTCAGCGCCGCCTCCAGCCGCGCTTCGAGCCGGGTAATATCGTCAGGCACCGGCAGACCCTGCGCGCGAAACCCCGCAATTTCCTCGCGCAGTTCCTCTTGCAGTTCGTGCAGATCTTCGGGTTGGTGGGTGGCTTCGTCCAGTATCATCAAAAGCCGGACTTTCAGATTTTCAAAGGCCATTACAGGCTCCTTTAGCTGGCGCAATTCGCGCAATACGGGGTGTAGGCCAGAGTATCCAGCCGTTCTTCGGAGATGGGGTCGCCGCATTTTACGCATATACCGTATTCGCCAGCTACGATGCGCTCCAGCGCGGCGACGATCATGGCCTTTTCTCGCTCGGCGCTATGGCCGACCTCCTCCAGCACTTCGTCATCTTCGCGCTCCTGTGCGGCATCTTCCCAGTCTTTGGGCATGGGGTCATCCAGCGCATCTTCCACCTTTAGCAGGCGCTCGTTCATCTGGTTGAGCTTCTCTAGCAGCTTGGCCTTGCGGGCCGCGATATCCAACATGTCAATTCTCCTTTCGTCGCCATTCTTGCGCCAAAGGCTACGCTTTGCTTTGACCTGCGTCAAACTGGCCGATTGGAAAACACCTAAGCGATTAGCGCCTTGGTGAGCGCGCTGTTTTTATCGGCCATATCGCCAATAACGCTGAAATGGTGGTGGCCCTTGGCATGCACACAGCCGGTATTGGCAAATGCCCCGCGCCAGATATTGCCCAGAAGATTGTTTTGTCGACGAAATTCCGGCCGCTCATTTTCACCAACCCAAGCCAGCAATTCCACCCCTGCGCGCGGGGTTTTCAGGGCGGGGCTTTCGGCGGCGGCAGAAACCATATCGAGCTGTAGCGCCTCGTTCAGCCCTGTGCGGATAAGCGGGCGCAGATCATGCACCCCCGAAATGCTGACATAGCGCCGAACCCGGTCCGCCACGGGCAGGGCGATATCATCACAAGCCATGCGCGCCGTTAGATGCCCGCCGGCGGAATGGCCGCAGATGATTATTTCGCCCGCAACCCGCGCGCCAATCGCCCCGATGGCTTGCACCATGCTTTGGGTGATCTCGGCAATGCTGACTTCGGGGCAGAGCCGATATCCGGGCATGGCCACCGCCCAGCCTTGGGCCAGCGGGCCGGCCGAAAGGTGCGACCACAGCGTATGATCGAGGCTTTGCCAATAGCCGCCATGGATAAAGACCAGCACGCCTTTGGGCGGGCCATCCGGCAAAAACAGATCAAAAACCTCGCGTGGATGCGCGCCGTAGCTTGCACCGATTTCGCGGCGGGCCTCGGGCAGCCCTTCGCGATAGGTGGTCGATTTCACCTTCCACATCCCGAGATACGCATCTCCACCAGAGATGTATTTCCCGTTTTGATAGGCGTCATCCCAATCGGTCATTTTTCCGGTATCAGCCCCCGTGGGCTAAAGCGCAGCACGATCAGCAGGATCGCCCCCATCAGGAACAGCCGCAAATGCGCCGCTGAATCCATCAGGTTAATGCGCAGCGGGCTTTCAGGGTCCATGCCCGAGGTCACCAGCTCCATCACAATCGGGCCAAAGCGCTCGGCCTCGATCCAGACAAACCAGATCAGGAAACCGCCAAGGATGCTGCCCCAGTTATTGCCCGAGCCGCCGACAATCACCATCACCCAGATCAGAAAGGTAAAGCGCAGCGGATTATAGGTGCCGGGGGTGAATTGCGCATCCATGGTGGTGAGCATCGCCCCCGCAATACCGACCACAGCCGAGCCGATGATGAAGGTTTGCAAATGCCGCCGCGTCACGTCTTTGCCCATGGCCTGGGCGGCGTCGCGGTTATCCCGAATGGCGCGCATCATCCGGCCCCACGGGGATTTCAGCGCCTTTTCCGAAAGCCACAGGATCAGCAGCAGCACAATGGTAAACAGCACCGCGTAGGAGAGCTTCACGAAAATGCCCGAAGCGGGGATCACATCGGTGTTAAACCACGCCGCGAGGTCTTGAAACCACGGCGCGTTTTGCAGCTCGATCGCGGTTGGCACGGCGGGTTGCAAGGTCGAGACGTTCTTCACGCCGCGCGTGAGCCAATCTTCGTTTTTCAGCACTGCGATGATGATTTCCGAAATCCCCAGCGTGGCGATGGCCAGATAATCCGAGCGCAGGCCAAGGGCGACTTTGCCCACCACCCAAGCGCCACCAGCGGCAAAAAGCCCGCCAACCGCCCAGGAGAATATAATCGGCAAGCCAAGCCCGCCCAGAAATCCGGTTTTGGCCGGGTCGATGGACTCAATCGCTTCCACGGCGGGGTCATAGACCAGACGAATGGCAAAGAATCCGCCGATCACGGCGATAATGGTGGCATAGCGCCGAAGCTGGCCGCTGGTTTTGCGGCGGATCAAAACGATCAGGCCGATCACGGCGAGCAGGGCCACGCCCGAGGCAAGGATGCCGACACCGCCAGCGGCCCATGCCTCTGGCACGGGGGCTGCGTTCACCAAAACGGCCGCCGCGCCACCAAGGGCGGCAAAGCCCATGATGCCGACATTAAAAATGCCCGCATAGCCCCATTGGATATTTACCCCCAGCGCCATGACCGCCGAAATCAGGCAAAGATTGAGGATGGTCAGCGAGAAAGCCCAGCTCTGGTATTCACCGGCGGCCACCAGGGCCAGCCCCATAAGGGCAAAGAGAATTACGTTCTTCATAGCACTTTCCCCTTGAAAATACCGGTTGGCCTGACGAGCAACACCAAGACCAAAATCACAAAACTGACGGCGAATTTATAATCGGTGGAGAGCAGCTGCAATAGCCCCTCCGGCACCCAGCCATCCGGCCCGATATAGCCGACAAACCGCTTATAGGCATAGGTAAAGCCCATTTCGGAAAAGGCGATGATAAAGCCGCCCGCCACCGCGCCAAGCGGATTGCCGATGCCTCCGACAATCGCCGCCGCAAAGATCGGTAGCAAAAGCTGGAAATAGGTGAAGGGCTTGAAGGATTTATCAAGGCCATAAAGCGTGCCTGCGATGGTCGCCAGCGTGGCGGCAATGATCCATGCCACCATCACCACTTTATCGGGGTTGATGCCGGAAAGCAGGGCCAGATCCTCGTTATCGGCATAGGCGCGCATCGCTTTGCCCGTGCGGGATTTTTGCAAGAACCAAAACAACAACGCCACCACGATCAGGGCGACGACCACGGTAATGGCTTGGGTGGTGCGCAGGCTAATCCCCTCGGCCAGCCCTGTCATCTCTTTGAATTCGCGGGCTTTAATGATAAAACGCTCCCCATCGGCAAAGCGCTGCTCGCCGGGGCCAATCACCACGCGCACCACGCCGTTCATCACAAACATCACGCCCACGCTCGCCATCATGGTGACAATGCTGGCGGCCTTCACCTTGCGATAATAGCGATAAACCAAACGATCGGTGGCCAGCACGAATAGCACGGTGCCGGCAATGCCGACGGGCAGGGCGAGCAGTGCTGTCGGCAGTGGCCCCGCCGAAATGCCCATGCTTTGGAACCACCATGTGGCCAGAATGGTCAGCATGGCGCCAAAGGCCATGGTATCCCCATGGGCGAAGTTGGAAAAACGCAGGATGCTATAAATCAGCGTCACGCCAAGTGCCCCGAGCGCCAGCTGGCTGCCATAGGCAAGGCCGGGCACAAACACGTAATTCGACATCAGCGCGAGGGCGTTTAGAATGTCGGTCATTGGATTTCCTCACATGTTAACCGCAGTAATACCGGATTTCCGGTTCCGGTATCGCCCGGCAAAAATATAGAAAGCTCGCCATTGTGGAAAAGGGTTGCGAATATGTTGATATCGGCAGAGGTCATCATAAACGAGGTGCTGGCTTCCAGCTCGTTTTTGGCCAATAGCGGGATTTCCACCTTTCCATAGATTTCAAATTCTGCGCGGACCAGATCTTCCGAAATATCGAGCTTGAGGATTTCGTCTTTGAAGGCGGTCTCGGTGCAGGGCGCAGGGTAATTCATACATTCCTCGGTCGGGTTGCATTGATATTGCTGTGCAAAAGCGGCTGGCGCGAGCCATAGGAAAGCCAGAGACCATAGATATCGCATGCGCTTCAGCCCCCCAGAAATGATTTGCGGACCTCGGGATTGGCCAGCAAGGCCTCGCCCGTGTCGGTGAAACGATTGCGCCCCTGCACCAAAACATAGCCCTTATCGGCGATATTCAGCGCTTGGCGGGCATTTTGCTCGACCATCAAAATCGCGATTCCGGTTTTGGCGACCTCGATAATGCGGTCAAACAATTCGTCCATCACAATGGGAGATACCCCCGCCGTTGGCTCGTCAAGCATCAGCAATTTGGGCCGGGTCATCAGCGCGCGGCCCACGGCGACCTGCTGGCGCTGGCCGCCCGAAAGCTCGCCTGCGTGCTGCTTGCGCTTTTCCTTCAGGATCGGAAACAGCTCAAATACCTGCTCCATGGTGCCCGTAAAATCATCGTCGCGAATATAGGCCCCCATTTCGAGGTTTTCCTGCACCGTCATGCCGGTAAACACGTTGCTGGTTTGCGGCACAAACCCCATGCCTGCCTTCACCTTATCCTGCGGCGACATTTTGGTAATGTCCTGCCCGTCCAGCATCACCCGGCCCTTGCGCAGGTTCAGCATGCCAAAAATCGCCTTCATCGCGGTGGATTTCCCCGCGCCATTCGGCCCTACGATTACCGCGATCTCGCCTTTTTCCACCGCAATGGTGCAATCATGCAGAATGTCGGCCCCTTTGCCGTATCCGCCGGTCATATTCTCGCCAATGAGATAGCTCATGCCTGCGCCCCCGGCTTGTTTTTTAGCCCCGTGCCAAGATAGGCCTCGATCACCGCTTCGTTGGATTTCACCTCGTCTACCGGGCCTTCGGCCAGCACCTTGCCCTCGGCCATGCAGATCACGGGGTCACATAGGCGGCCGATGAAATCCATGTCATGCTCGATCATGCAAAAGGTATAGCCGCGTTCGGTGTTCAGGCGCAGTATGGCGTCGCCGATGGTGTTGAGCAGGGTGCGGTTCACGCCTGCGCCTACCTCGTCCAGAAATACAATTTTGGCGTCAACCATCATGGTGCGGCCCAGCTCCAGCAGCTTTTTTTGCCCGCCGGAAAGATTGCCCGCCAGCTCGTCTGCCACATGGGGGATTTCGAGAAATTCGATCACCTCATTGGCCTTGATCCGCAGTTTTTCTTCCTCGTCGCGCACCTGCTTGCCGTGAAACCAGGCGTTCCACAGGGTTTCGCCCGATTGCGCGGGCGGCACCATCATCAGATTATCGCGCACAGAAAGTGTTGAAAATTCATGGGCGATTTGAAAGGTCCGTAGCAGGCCCTTGGCAAAAAGTTCGTGGGGCTGCATGCCGCTCACGTCCTCGCCATCCAGAAATACCTTGCCGGAGGTGGGCTTATAATGCCCTGCAACCACATTAAACAGCGTGGTTTTTCCGGCGCCATTGGGGCCGATCAGCCCGGTAATACTGCCTTTTTTGATCTCGAGCGACGTGCCGTCCACGGCGCGAATGCCGCCGAAATGCATGTGCAGGTTTTCGACCTTGATCATATTTTTCCACCCCGTGTATGCAAACAGCCCAGCTATGAAGCCGGGCTGTTTAAGTTCGTTAAGCGACCTTAGCGGATGCGCAGCACTTTAAACGCGCCATCTTCAACCACATACTCTTGGTAAGAGCCAGCAGCTTCGCCCGGGCCAATCAGCTCCACATCGGAAGCGCCTTGGTAATCGATCTCGCCGCCATTGGCGAGGATTTCAAGGCCTTTGGCCAATTCGCCAACGCCGATGACCTCGCCCGGGGCATTTGCCACGTTGAGAACCTGAGCGGCGATGGAAGCGCGGTCAGCCGAACCACCAGCCTGGATCGCAAGGGCGATCAATGCTGCTGCGTCATAGCTTTCAGCGGTGAACGGGCCGTCTGGCGTGCCAGCAATACCGGTCAGCAGTTCAGCCAGTTTTTTGGCGCCTTCGCCAGCAGAGCCGGGCTGGGTGCCGATGGAGCCGTTCAGGTCATCACCGATATTGTCGATCAAAGCTTGCGACTTCATGCCGTCGCCCATCACGAAAGTATCAAATGCGCCAGTATCGAGCGCGCCCTGGATGATGCCGGCACCACCTTGGTCGGCATAGCCGAATACGGCGAGCATTTCGCCACCAGCCGCAGCCAATGCGCCAACTTCAGCGGAATAATCGCCTTTGCCGTCTTCATGCGCTGCCGAGATGGTTACGGTGCCGCCAGCGGCTTCATAAGAACCTTGGAACGCGTCAGCCAAACCTTTACCATAGTCATTGTTGGTATAGGTTACGGCGATCGACTTGACGCCGAGATCCATCAGCACGTCAGATAGCACTTGGCCTTGGCGCGCATCGGATGGCGATGTGCGGAAGAACAGGTTGTTATCTTCGATGGTGGAAAGCGCAGGCGAGGTCGCGGAAGGCGAAATCATCACAACGCCATTTGGCACGGCTACGTTATTGGCAATAGCGGCGGTTACGCCCGAGCAATCAGCGCCCATGATGGCGGCCACATTGTCGTTGGAAACCAGAGCTTCGGCAGCGGCTTGTGCGGCAGAGCTGTCAACGCAGGTCGAGTCAGCGCGCAAGGAAACGAGGGTTTTGCCGCCGCCCAAAAGCGTGCCAGCCGCGTTGATTTCGTCAATCGCCAGCTCGGCACCCAGGGCCATGTCTGGTGTGAGGGATTCAATCGGGCCGGTGAAGCCAAGGATCACCCCTACATTGATTTCGTGGCCAGCTGCAAAAGCAGACGTGGACAGCATGGTTGCGGCGGTCGTCGCCAGTAGAATTTTTTTCATAGTTATCTCCCAGTTGGTAAAAACGAGTTCCCCCGAATCTGTGGAGTATATCACTGCATTTTTGCCAAGAATTCAACGGGTTTCTCGGATTTGGGCCAATCTTCTCAGAATAAGCAGGGAAATGGTCGCGATGGCGGTGATAATCCCGAATATCTGCATCGCTGGCCCCAATCCGATTGCATCGGCCAGCGCGCCGAGTAGCAATGATCCAAACGCTGTGCCGCCCATGGCGATCATAATCCACAGGCTCATCACCCGCCCGCGCATATGGTCTTGCACCTGCATCTGGATCGCGGTTTGCATACCCACCCCGACCAAAGTGCCAAAAAACCCGAGCAGCCCTACCGCGATAACCGAGAATTGCCAATTATCCGATAGGCCCAGCAGCGCGACCGTTATCGGCCCCAATATCGCCGCGCCAACCGATAGGGCGGGCAAGCGCCCCTTTCGGGGCTTGGGCGATATGATTTGCAGCCCCGCCGCCGCCAGCGCGCCGATGCCTGCGGCGGCGGTCAGCACGCCCAAGCCCGCCGCGCCGCGCTGAAAACCGCCCTCGGCCAAGCTGGGCAGAATTTCCAGCGCCCCGCGTCCGGCCAGCGAAAATAATCCGGTGATCAAGGTGGCGGTGCGGATGAATCTGGAGCGCAGCACATAGCTGACGCCCTCGGCGAAATCGGCGCGCAGGCTGGTTTTTGCGCTTTGCTTATTGGGTCTCGGGGAAAGGCCGTGCAGGATCAGCACAAAGGGAAAGAAAGCGGCGATGGTAAAGACCAGCGCGACGGAAACCCCGTAAGCCGCGATGATCCCGCCGCCAATGGCAGGGCCGACCACCCGCGCAAGGTTGAAATTCAGCGAGAGCAGCAGCACCACCGAAGTGAGCTGCCCCTCGGGCACCAATCGTGGCGTGATCGCCATGCGGATGGGGTGCTGGGCCGAGGTGATCAACCCGATAAACAGCGCGATGCCGGTTAGGGTTACGGCGCTGCTAAGATCGCTGATATGCAGGGCAAATAGCCCCAGCGCGCCAAGCAAAAACAGCGATTGGGTGGTCATGGCGGCCTTGCGGATATTCACCCGATCGACAATTACCCCGAAAAACGGCCCCAGAAACAGCGGCGGCGCATAATTGAGAAAGGCCAGCCAGCCAAGAAAGGCAACAGATCCGGTGGCCTCCCATGCCATCCAGCCGATGGTTATCTTTTGCACCCACAGCCCGTGCAGAGAAATGGCATTGCCGATCAGGTAATGCCGAAAAGAGCGGGTGGAGAGGGCCGAGAGACTCATAGGGAAAGCCTAGGCGTTGTGGCTTTGATTGGAAATCGAAATCGGCAGGGCAGGGCGCAAATCGAGCCATGCAAAATATGCAAGCCGCTAGGGCTTGATTATGCGTTGTTGCAGCGCAGCAAATACCTATATGAATGGCATCAGAAAATGAAATGAAGGACTAGAAAGATGGCATTTGTATCTTTACCCCGCGCCCGGACCGGCAGCAATTTTACCGCACGTCTATCCGAGACGCTACTGAACGCCAAAGCCGCGATTCGTCAGCGCCGCATGTATCGCAAGACCGTGGACGAGCTAAGCGCGCTTTCCAATCGGGAATTGAATGATCTTGGCCTGTGCCGATCGATGATTGCCGATGTAGCCCGCAACGCGGTTTACCACTAGTTTCAAGAGATTTATCGGGAGGTTCCTCCCACCTGCCGGTAAAAAAATAACGCCGCGAGAGTCCTCCCCTCCCGCGGCGTTATAGGTTTTTGCAGATGCATTATGTGGCGGGGGAGGGCGAATCCTCCCCCATTATGCCTCTAGCGAAGCGCCTGCTGGTTTGCGCCGCGGATCCAGACTTCCACCCGGCGGTTCAGGCTGCGACCGTCAACCGAAGTGTTACAGCCAACCGGTGCCACAGGGCCAAAGCCGAAGGCCTGGATGTCTTCGGGCTGAATGCGCCCGATATTGTCTTGCAGCAGCAGCGACTTCACCACACCGGCCCGATTGCGAGACAGGTTCACATTGGCCGTAAAGCTGCCAACCGAGTCACTAAACCCGATCAATACCAGATTATTCTGATCGATGCCGCCGGTGCGGATCAGGTTGGAAATCCGCTCAACATCGGCCAGCCCGCGCTCGTCCAGCGAGGCAGAACCGGTGACAAAGCGCAGGGTGGTGGAGAGGCGGGTGGCGGTTGCCACTTCCGCAAGGTAGCTGCGATAGGCGTTCAGGCTTTGCGCCCCCATGCCCTCGGCCAGCATCGCGGAAAGCAGGCGCTCGCCTTGC
>WFUK01000135.1 GCA_015485015.1 Paracoccaceae bacterium
GAGAAAATCCATTGGCGATCGTTATGAAGACAACCCCTAGCGGGGGGATTTTTCTTGTGGGGATTAACCCCCCTGCGAAAAATCTTCCCTTCGGTCAGGGCGCTTGGCGCTGGCCATAGGCGACCATGGTTAATAGCTCGTAGGTGGCGACCGTTTCTTCCTCCTGATTGGTCAAAAGCACATGCCAGCGAACTTCGCCATAAGTCTCCGTGCGTTTGGTTTTTCGCTTCACGGTCAGGCGGGCGCGAAGGCTATCCCCCGCGCTAACGGGTTTTTCAAAGACAAGGCGATTGAGGCCGGTATTGGCCAGCACCGGACCGGGGTTTGGCTCGACAAAAAGCCCCGCCGCGAAGGAAAGCAGCAGATAGCCATGCGCCACCCGACCGGGGAAAAACGGATTGGCCTTGGCGGCAGCCTCGTCCATATGGGCATAAAAGGTATCGCCGGTGAAATGGGCAAAATGCTCGATATCCGCCAGCGTGATTTTCCGCGCTTTGGTTAGCAGGCTTTCGCCCAGCTCCAGCGCCTCGAAATGCCGCCGAAACGGATGCGCCTTGGCCTCTGATATCGGCGCGCCGGGCAGCCATGTTTCACCGATAGCAGAAAGCATACGCGGCGAGCCTTGCACAGCGGTGCGCTGCATATAATGCATCACCCCGCGAATGCCGCCCATTTCCTCGCCGCCCCCCGCGCGGCCCGGGCCACCATGCACCAAATGCGGCAGCGGCGAGCCATGGCCGGTGCTTTCGGCCATCGAATCCCGATCATTTACATAGATCCGCCCGTGATAGGCCGCGATGCCCATGGCCACATCGCTGGCCACGCTTGGGTCATGGGTGATAACCGAGGCCACCAGCGAGCCGCCGCCACGATTGGCCAGCGCAGCCGCATGGGGCAGATCGCGGTAAGGCATGATGGTGGAAACCGGACCAAAAGCTTCGACCTCATGCACCGCTTTGGCGCTGCCCGGATCGGCGCAATGAAAGAGCTGCGGGGTCATAAATGCCCCTTGCTCCAGCGGTGGGCTGTCGCTGCCAAATACGCGGCGGGCCTCGGTGCCTAGGGTTTTGAGGCGGGCCAGCACGTCTGATCTCTGGCCTTGAGATACCAGCGCGCCCATGGTTGTTTCGCGCTCTGTGGGGTCGCCTATTTTGGCCTCGGCCAGCTTGGCCGAGAGCGCGTCGATCACTGGCTCCACCAGCGCCTCGGGGGTGAGGATCCGGCGGATGGCGGTGCATTTCTGGCCGGCTTTGGTGGTAATCTCGCGGGCGGCTTCGCTGATGAAAAGGTCAAATTCGGGAGTGTCCGGCGTGGCATCCGGCCCGAGGATGGAAGCATTCAGGCTGTCTTGCTCGGCGGTGAAACGCACGGATTGGCGCAGCAAATGGGGGCTGGAGCGCAGCATCAGCGCGGTATCGGCCGAGCCGGTAAAGGCCACCGCGTCTTGCGCTTCAAGCTGCCCGAGCAGCCCGCCAGAGCCGCCAGCAATGAACTGCATCGCGCCTTCCGGAAATATCCCGCTTTCCACCATGATGCGAAACGCGGCTTCGGCCACATGGGCGGTAGAGGTGGCGGGCTTGATGATTGCCGGAACCCCCGCCAGCAGGGTCGGCGCGAGCTTTTCCAACATGCCCCAGACCGGAAAATTATAAGCGTTGATATACACCGCTGCGCCCGGAATAGGTGTGCAAATATGCTGGCCCATAAAGCTGCCATGGCGCGAGATCTGCTCTAGCTCGCCATCCAGATAAACATGCGCATCGGGCAATTCCCGCCGCCCCTTGGAGGCAAAAACCAGCATGGTGGTGATGCCGCCATCGATGTCTATCTGGCTATCGGCATGGGTGGCTCCGGTGGTATAGCTCAGTGCATAAAGCGGCTTTTTATGGGCTTTTAGGTGTAGCGCCAGCGCTTTCAGGCGGCGGGCGCGGTCATGAAAGGTGAGGGCGCGCAGGGCAGGGCCGCCAACATTCCGCGCATGATCCAGCATCGCTTGGGTGTCAAGCGGGCTGCCAGCTTGCGCAATCTGCTCACCGGTGATCGCGGAGTGGATCGGGCGGGCTTCCTTACTTGGTGAAATCCAGTTTTCGGCGGCAAAGCTTTGAATTTGTAGCATGATCTATCCTTTGAATTTTTGCGCCAGCCCCCAGGAGCCGGGGCTTTGCGCGGCCAGCGCCGCCACCATTTCGGGCAGGTTTTGCAACGTGTCGCCATAATGCATCACCCCGCCGCGCCAGCGCGGAAAGCCGTAGCCGAGCATTTGCACCACATCGATATCGCCAGCGCTGGCGGCAATGCCTTCCTCCAATATCCGCTGGCCCTCATTGATCAGCGCTGCCAGCAAATGATCGATGATTTGAGCCTCGGAAAAGCAGATATCGCGGCGGGCCGCCTTGCGGATCAGCGCGGTCACCTCCGGATCTTCTTGCGGGGTGCGGCCCTCATAGCGATACCAGCCCTTGCCCGCGCGCTGCCCCGTGCGGCCCATTTCCACCAGCTGATCGCCAATATCAATATATTGCTCTGTCGCGGGGCGGGTGGCATCCTGCCGCCGTCGATTGGCATAGGCGATTTGCAGCCCCGTGAGGTCTTGCAGCTCATACGGTCCCATCGGCATGCCAAAGCCGCGCATGGCGGCATCGATCTGCGCGGGCAGCGCGCCGTCGGCCAGCAGATAATCCGCCGCGCGGCGATAGGCGGCGAGCATACGATTGCCGATGAAGCCATCACATACACCGGAA
>WFUK01000136.1 GCA_015485015.1 Paracoccaceae bacterium
GGTTGTCGATTAATCGCGCCGCCCCTTAAAAAACCCCTTCAACAGCGCCGCTGCCTCTGCCTCCCGCAGCCCTTCATATACCTCCGGCTTATGGTGGCATTGCGGGTGGCTGAACAGGCGGGGGCCTTGTTCCAGCCCGCCGGATTTCGGGTCACTGGCGGCATAATACAGCCTGCGGATGCGGGCGAAGCTAATTGCCGCCGCGCACATCGGGCAGGGTTCCAGCGTTACATATAGATCACATGCCGGCAGGCGCTCGCCGAGCTTGGTGCAGGCCTCGCGGATCGCCAGCATTTCGGCGTGGGCGGTGGGGTCTGATAGTTCCCGCGTGCGGTTGCCTGCTTGCGCCACCACCTCGCCCGCCTGCACAATCACCGCGCCCACAGGCACCTCGCCGCGCTCGGCGGCGGCTTTGGCCTCCGCTAGGGCCACATCCATGAAGCTGGTGAAATCTGCCATGCAGCATAATCCCCTCTAGGCAAGCGGCGCGCAAGGGTATATGCCCGCGCATATGGAAAAAGATGTAAAAAAAGGCGAGCGGATCGCCAAGCGGCTGGCCCGCGCCGGTGTGGCCTCGCGCCGCGAAGTGGAGCGGATGATCGAAGCCGGGCGGGTGATCGTCAACGGCAAAAAGCTCGATAGCCCGGCGCTGAACGTGACGGATGTCGATGATATTCTGGTGGATAACCGCCCCGTGGCCGCCAAAGAGCCAGCCAGGCTTTGGCGCTATCATAAGCCCGCAGGGCTGGTGACCTCGGCTCGCGACGAAAAGGGCCGCGCTACGGTTTTTGATCGTTTGCCGCCCGAGCTGCCGCGCGTGATGAGCGTCGGGCGGCTGGATTTGACCTCCGAGGGCTTGCTTTTGCTGACAAATGACGGCGAGCTAAAGCGGAAATTGGAGCTGCCTTCCACGGGCTGGGTGCGCAAATATCGCGTGCGGGCCAATGGCAATGCGTCTGACCAGCGGCTCCAGCCCTTGCGGGACGGCATCACCGTGGGCGGCGAGCGCTTCCAGCCGATGAGCGTGGATTTTGACAAACAATCCGGCGCCAATGTCTGGCTGACCATCGGGCTGCGCGAGGGCAAAAACCGCGAGATCCGGCGGGCGCTGGAGGAGGTGGGGCTGATTGTGAACCGCTTGATCCGCGTGTCTTATGGCCCGTTTCAGCTGGGGGATCTGGCGCGCGGCGGGGTGGAGGAAATCCGCCCTAAAATCCTGCGAGACCAGCTAGGCCTCAAGCGCGAACCCGAAGCAGAGCGGCCTCAAGGCGGCAGGCCCAATGGCCCCCGCGTGCGGGTGCAAAGCGGGCGCAATAGCCCTGGCGTTAGCCTTCGCGGCAAAAAGCGTGGGTCGCGCAACTCGTAAGAAAGGCGCGGCTTAGGCGGCCAGCATCTGCTTGGCCGTGGTGGCGGAAGTGACGATATGGGTCACAAAACCGCCGGCAATGGCGGAGAGCATCGGCACCACTTTATCGGCCCCGTCTGACACCAAAAGCCCCATATCCAACCCGAGCAGGTCCTTCAGGTTGACCCCGATCATCCGGTCATCCAGCGCGCCGGAAACCGGCACGCCAGCCCGATTGATAAAGCGCCCACAAAGCACCCCGCGCGCGCCTTGGCTAACATAACCCGCCAGATCTTGCGCGCTGGCCACGCCTGATCCCACGACATGACTGTCGGGATCACAAGAGCCAGCGGCAAAAATGGCTTTATTGCAATGGCTAAGCGCATCAAGCTGGGTGCGGATAATCGGCTCGTTGCGTAATCTCGCGGCCAGTGCCGGATCGCTCAGCACCGCAGGCGCGTGCAGGTTGATGCATTTAGCGCCCAGATTTTGTGCCATATAGGCCGAGCAGATTTCGGCGGTAAAGCCATAAGGTGTGGCCATCGATCCAACCAGCTGCGAAACCGTCACGTCTTTCAGGCTGGATTGATCCAGCGCCTCGGCCACCCCATAAACCGTGCGGCCCCAGGCCACGCCGAGCCGATCTCCGGCACCAAGCAGGCTGGGCAACCATTCCGCCGCCCCGCGCGCCACCCGCAATAGGGATTCCTCTTCGGTATTTCCCGCAGGCACCACATAGGCGGCTTTCAGATCAAAGCGATTGCGCAAATCCTCGGCCAGCTGGTGGCCGCTAAAAACTTCGGGCGCGAGGCTGATGCGGATATAGCCCTTTTCGCGGGCCTCTTGCAGGTAGTTCACCACCGTTGCGCGCGAGACCTCCAGCTTTTTGGCGATCTCGGCCTGATTCAGCCCATCGTGATAATACATCCATGCAGCTTCAATAACGATGCTCTCGCCGCTCACCTGCCCTGCGTTTCTTCTGCGGGTTACAATCGCCATGCTGCCTCCATTTTATTTATTTGACACTATGTACTGACATTTGTCAAAAATTATGATTAAAGTCAGGAAATTATATTCAGAAAGGGTTTGGACATGGTCCTTAACAGATGGAACGACGGTGAAGCAAAGAAATTCATGGATGCGGCGGGGGCGGATCCGGCGGATCGTGAGCTGGCGCTGCGGGTTTATACCTCGCAACTGATCGGCGGAGACCTTAATCTGGTGCTGCACGGCGGCGGTAATACCTCGTGCAAGCTTGAGCGTCCGGATATTTTTGGCAATCCTGAAGCGGTGCTGCATGTAAAAGGCTCTGGCTGGGATCTGGGGGTGATCGAGGCGGCGGGCCTGCCCGGTGTGCGGCTTGATCCATTGGTAAAGCTGCGGGCGCTGGAGGCGCTTTCGGATGAGGATATGGTGAATTTGCAGCGGGCGAACCTGCTGGATAGCACCTCGCCGAATCCGTCGGTCGAAACCTTGCTGCACGCGTTTTTGCCGCATAAATATGTCGATCATACCCATGCTTCGGCCATGCTGGCCCTGGCGGATTTGCCCAATGTCGAAGCGGTGGTGAAAGAGATTTTTGGTGATCGTCTGGTCTGCGTGCCGTTCATCATGCCCGGCTTTGAGCTGGCGAAAGTGGCGGCCGAGGTTTATGATGCCAACCCCGATGTGGAGGGGCTGATCCTGATCAATCACGGCCATTTTGCCTTTGGTGATAGCGCGCGCGAAAGCTATGATCGCCTGATCGCCCACACCAACGAGGTTGAAGCATGGCTGGAAAAAACCGGTGGGTTGGTGCCGGCTGAGGCCACGGGGCGTGATGAGGCAATGGAAGCGCGGGCGGCGGATATCTTGCCAATGCTGCGCGGCATTATCGGCGAGCGAAATGCGGATTTCAACGGCAATCGTGATTTCCCGATGCCGGTGATGAGCCTGCGCACCGGTAAAAATGTGCAAGATTTTATCGCGCGCGATGATCTGGTCGTGCTTTCCCGCAGGGGGGTTGCGACGCCCGACCATGTGATCCGCACCAAGAATTGTCCGGTTTTGATCACCAAAAAGATCATGGCGGCGGGCCGGGAGGCCGTTGCCAAGGCCGTGGATGATTATATCGCGCAATATACCGAATATTTCACCGTGAATAACGCGCGGCTGGGCGGGGTTAAAACCATGCTCGCGCCTACGCCCAATCTGGCTTGGATCGAAGGGGTCGGGGTGGTTGGCATTTCCGCCAACGCCAAGGCGGCGGCAGCGGCCAGCGATCTGGCAGCGCAGAATATGAATGTGATGACCAATGGCGAGGCCTGTGGCGGCTTTCATCCGGTCAGTGCGGAAA
>WFUK01000137.1 GCA_015485015.1 Paracoccaceae bacterium
CAGATCTAGTTTCGTCGCTAACTTATTGTTTTTTATTGATTAAAATAGGATAAAGAAATTTCTCCGTTATCCCCGTTATCCTCGCAATTCACAGGCGCTTTTTCTACTACCTTATGGTAATATCAAACCTCATCATATTGTTATATAAGGATCAGCAATGACTAGATGAAGTGGCCCAGCCGAATGTGACTATCCTGAGGTAATGGGCCTAAAACGAGAAAATCAGATCGCAGAGCGACCTGATTTTCCAATTATAGATAGTGCACCCCAAGGCCGGAAAGCCGTGAAGAACTCTCTCCTCAACAAAGAGATTCTCACACTATTTTCGGCCTTGATCAAGCTATTTTTGATAAAGGAGCGAGCAAATGCCCGCATACTACGTGAATAAGAACGCGCAGCCAAACGGTGATCATGAAGTTCATACTGAACTTGGTTGCCCAACACCTGCGCAAATCAATAACCGGCATCCTTTGGGGAACCACATGAGTTGCCACAGCGCTGTTCGCGAAGCTAAGAATATCTATCCGACAGCAAATGGATGTCGCAATTGTTCAACTCCCTGCCACACAACGTGATAGAGGGCTGAAAAATGGCTACAAACCCACCAACCGGAGACGGGCGGCGCTATGGCGCGGTGCGTGGGCGTTCTCAAACCAAAACCCCCTCGGGGCATTACGTTAAGCGTGATGCCAAGACAGGCCGGTTTATGGACGTCAAAACCTCAAGCAAAACGCCCTTCAAAGGTGTTCGAAAAGAAACGTAATCCCGAGCGGGGCGTTCGCGCCCCCTCACCTCATCAATATTTCCCGCGCCGCTGTCGATTGCATCGCCAGCTTCAACCGCTCCACCACGCTGCCCGCATAGCTGCGCGGTAGCAAAATGCGATAACCGGTATCGGTTACCATCAAAGTTACCGGAATATCCGCAAGGCTGGTTTGGGCCACCTCGCCCGCCTGCATGCGCTCCAGATCCAGCGCACAAAGCCGCGTAAGCGCCGCCGCGCCGCCCGTTAGCTCCAGCATGCCAAATTGGTCAGAGGCATCGGCAACCGCCGCCTTGCCCATAAGCGCCGCGTGGGTTTGGCGCATCAGGCCCGCCTCGCCGCAGATCTGCCATTGCCCTGATTGCCGCCAAAAAACCCGCAATCCACCGCTTTCCACCAGCTGTCCGGCAGGGGGCAGAATCACCCCGATCAGCGGCCGCAGCGCGTCGGCCACCGCCATCATTTGCCCCTTGAATGGCGCAACCAAAAGCACCCGCTCAAGCCATGCCGCCTCCAGCCGCGCGCCGCCAATGGTGCAGGGCAGGCCGCAATCCTCGAATATTTCCGCAGCTTTAAGCACGCAGCCTCTCCCCCTTTGGATCAAGAAAAACCGGCGGGCCAATCTCGCAAACCGCCCGCACCCCGCTCACTGCATCGACCATGCAAATCCGCTGCCCATGCCGCGCGCGGCCATTTTCCAGCAAGCCCAGCGCCACCATATGCCCCAATGTCGGCGAATACACCGCCGAGGTAATATGCCCCAGCACCGCCTCCGCCGAGAATTCGTCCTGCACCAAAAGCGCGCCGCCGATCAGCTGCTTGACCGTGCCAACAGTTTTCAGCCCCACCAGCTCCGGCCCGCGCAGCCCCTCTCGCGCTGCCATTTGACGGCCGATAAAATCCTTATCCGGCGTGGGAAAGCCCAGATCATGGTGGCTCACCCGCCCGTCAATCTCGGCATGGGTCAGATATCCCTTTTCCACCCGCATCACATTCAGCGCCTCCAGCCCGTAAAGCCCGCCGCCCAAGCCCTCGGCCCTAGCCAGCAGCCAGCGCAGCAGCGCCTCGCCATAGCGCGCCGGCACCGCGATCTCGAACCCCGCCTCGCCGCAATAAGACACGCCAAACACCCGCGCCTTTACCCCTTCGATCCCGATCTCGGCAAAGCGCATAAAATCCGGCCCCGCCAGCACCGCGCGCGCCTTTGGTCCATGCACAGCCACCTGCGCCCATTGCTCGCTCACATCAAGGATCTGCACATCCAGATCAGGCCAGCGAATTCGGGCGCAGAATTCGAGATGGGATAGCACCTCCGCACTCGCGCCTGTGGTGGGGTGCAAGATAAAATGATCCTGTGCCAGCCGCGCCACGGTGCCATCATCCATCACAAAGCCATCATCCCGCAGCATCAAACCATAGCGGATGCGGCCTGTTTTCAGGCTTTTCATCGGGGTCAGGAAAATGCGGTCAAGGAAGATTGCGGCATCCGGCCCTTGCACCTCGATCTTGCCCAGGGTCGAAACCTCGGTAATGCCCACGGCGCTGCGCACCATCCGCACCTCGCGATCACAGCTTTGCCGCCATGTGGTTTCGCCCTCGGCCCTGAATAGCGATGGCCGCTGCCAGAGGCCCGTTTCCAGCCAGTTAGCGCGATGATTGCGGGCAAAATCATGGCCGGGCATCCGCCGCTCGGGCATAAAATCCGCCCCCACATGCCGGCCGCCCAGCGCGCCCATCTGCACGGGGGTATAAGGCGGACGAAACATGGTAGTGCCGGTTTCGGCTATGCGTTGGCCGGTTAGCGCCGCCATCACCGCCAGCGCGCCGATATTGGCGGTTTTGCCTTGGTCCGTGGCCATGCCCAAGGTGGTGTAGCGCTTCATATGTTCGACCGATTGCATGTTTTCACCATGGGCCTGCTCGATATCTTTTACCGTCACGTCATTCTGGAAATCCAGCCATGCGCGGCCCTTGGCCTCGACCCGCCAAAAGGGTTTGATTTCGTGGGGG
>WFUK01000138.1 GCA_015485015.1 Paracoccaceae bacterium
GTCAGTACGTTTTTCTCGCGCTCGACAAGGGCTTGATCCAGATCAGATTCGTTCAATGACGCAGGGTTAGTCGCGGCAACATGCATACAAATCTGCTTGGCAATTTCTTCATTGCCGCCCTTAAGCGCAACAATCACGCCGATCAGGCCAAGGTCTGGTGCGGCAGCGTTATGCACGTAGGTCGCAATAACGTCGCCCTCAAGGCGGGCCATCCGGCGCACGGTCATGTTTTCACCAATGGTGGCGATTTTTTCGCCGACAACGGTGGCAACGGTTTTACCACCCAAATCTGCTTCCAGCAGAGCTTCCACATTGTCCACACCAAGCGCGGCTTTGGTTACGCCGGTAACCAGCTCTTGGAACTCGGCATTTTTGGCCACAAAATCGGTCTCGGAATTTACTTCCACGGCCACGGCCACGTTGCCCTCAACAGCCACACCCACAAGGCCTTCAGCGGCTGTGCGGTCAGACTTTTTGGCGGCTTTGGCCAAGCCTTTGGTGCGCAGCCAATCAACGGCGGCTTCCATGTCCCCATCGGTTGCGGTCAGGGCTTTTTTGGCATCCATCATGCCAACACCCGAGCTGTCGCGTAGCTCTTTTACTTGCTTTGCTGTGATCGCCATCTTGGCTCTCCTATCAAAAATCAGTTGGCGCGCGAGGCCCCTGCCCCGCGCGATTTTAGCTTAGTCCTCGGCAGGGATCTCTTCGCCGACAGTCTCTTCCATCTCGCCGATATCCACGCCGGCTGCGCCGAGCTGAGCGGCCATGCCGTCCAAAGCGGAGCGCGCGATCAGGTCGCAATAAAGCGCGATGGCGCGCGCGGCGTCATCATTGCCCGGAATTGGATAATCAATGCCGCGCGGGTCCGAATTCGTATCCAGCACCGCGATCACCGGAATGCCAAGCTTTTTGGCTTCGGCAATGGCGAGGCTCTCTTTGTTGGTATCTACCACAAAGATCAGATCCGGCGTGCCGCCCATTTCGCGGATGCCGCCAAGGGAAGCCTGCAATTTGGTTTGCAGACGGGTCATGCCCAGCAGCTCTTTCTTGGTCAGGCCTTCGCCGCCATTTTCCAGCGCGTCATCCAGCTTTTTCAGCGTGGTGATCGAGTTGGAAATGGTTTTCCAGTTGGTGAGCATGCCACCCAACCAACGGTGGTTTACGTAATACTGTGCCGAACGCTCGGCCGCATCCGCGATGGCTTTAGACGCCTGACGCTTGGTGCCGACAAACAAAATGCTGCCGCCTTTGGCTACGGTTTGCTGCACTACATTAAGCGCGGCATCGAGCAAAGGCACGGTTTGGGTGAGGTCCATGATGTGGATGCCGTTACGCGCGCCGTAAATATACGGACCCATGAGCGGGTTCCAGCGATGGGTTTGGTGGCCAAAGTGAACGCCGGCCTCGAGCAGCTGGCGCAATGTGAACTCAGGAAGAGCCATTGGAATTTCCTTTCCGGTTTAATCCTCGGCAGAGAGTTGAGGCTTTCGCCAACCGGTGGACAATCGGGGATTTCTCCCCCGACGGCCCTAAACCCTGCCTGTGGTTTCAATAGACGCGCATCTAGAGCAAACCGGCCAGCTTCGCAAGCGAATTGGGCAGGTTTTACAAAAATAGATCTACATACAAAATTGTAGAAAGCCACTCTAAGTGGAAAATCGCGCAATTCGCGGGGATTTGGTCGATTTGGGGTGACGAGCGCCGCGCATTTGTCTATCCAAGGCCAGAACGTGACAGTAAGCAGATGACAATATGAATGATGGGTTTACCCGAATAGAAGCCAAGGATTTGAGCTATTCCAACTCGTTTCCTTCGCCAAAACGGCATTTTGTAATCCGGTGGGTGGAAAACCTGACCGGACGAATCACGATTCTGAAGCTGGCCAAAAAACACCAGCAAGAGCCGCCCCTGCCCGGCGATTTTTGGCAGCAAGCCATGACCCGCATGGGTATCAACACCGAAATCGATGAAGCCGCGATATCCAGAATTCCCAAAACAGGCCCTTTGATTGTGGTGGCCAATCATCCACACGGGCTGGTAGATGGCATGGTGCTTTGCACGATTATGAACCGCGTGCGCCCTGATTTCAAAATCATGACCCGCGCCTTTTTGGCCAAAGTGCCCGATATCCATGATCGCATGCTGCCGGTTGCTTTTGACCACGAAGATGACGCGATCCGCAAAAACGTGCAGGCCCGCAAAGACGCGCTCAACCATGTGAAAGACGGTGGTTGCCTGATCCTGTTTCCGGCCGGTCGCGTGGCCCATAGCGATACCCTGTTTAGCGAAGCGGTGGATGGTGAATGGACCAATTTCCTCGCGCGTCTGGTTACGCGGGGCAAGGCGGCGGTGAGCCCGATGTTTTTTCACGGGCAAAACAGCCGGTTATATTTGATGGCCGCCAAGATATCCCCGACCTTGCGCCAAGCCCTGCTGATGCATGAGGTCGTGCGCTCGCTCAATACCGATATGCGGCCGGTTGTTGGCGAGGCCATCCCCTTTGAAGAGATGGAATCGCTTGGCCTTCCCCCCAAGGAATTGGCGGCGCATTTGCGGGAGCATACCCTGAAACTCGGCGCTGAATAATGGCGCAGCCGCCTGTCCTTTGTATTGGCTCGGCGCTGTGGGATATTATCGCCAGCGCCAGCGCGCCCATGCAGCAAGGCGGCGATATCGCAGGGCATATCCGCCGCCAGCTTGGCGGGGTGGCGCTGAATGTGGCGGTGGCTTTGGTGCGCCAAGGCCAGCCAGCGGCGCTGCTGAGCGCTATTGGCAATGGTCCCGAGGGCGACGCGCTGATCGAAGCGCTGGAGCGCGAAGGGGTGGATTGCCGCTTTGTCTATCGCTCGGATGATCCCACGGATAGCTATCTGGCGATCGAAAACCCCGATGGAGATGTTTTTGGCGCCATAGCCGATTGCGCCTCGCTGGAGCTGGCGGGCGAGCGAATTTTTGCGCCGCTGCTTGATGGCCGCCTTGGCAGCCCGGGCGTGCCTTGGCCATATCGCGTGGTGGTGGATGGTAATCTTCCCGCAGATTTGATG
Organism: Paracoccaceae bacterium; assembly: GCA_015485015.1. Taxonomy (GTDB): domain Bacteria; phylum Pseudomonadota; class Alphaproteobacteria; order Rhodobacterales; family Rhodobacteraceae; genus UBA3077. The sequence continues at coordinate 3,045 of WFUK01000138.1, forward strand.
CAAAGCCTCGCCTCGCGCATCGAGTTTTCCGACTGCCAGATGAATATCGTGCCCGCCTCCCCCGGCAAGGCCGATCGGCTGCGCAAAGCGCTTAGCGGTGGCGCGGTGACGCTTTATGTCAACCTTGGCGAGGCCGAAATCCTGTGCGAAGCGCCGCTGAAAGATAGCGAGACCGCCGCCAAGGCCCTGCTCGCCCTTGGGGCCGCACGCGCCATCGTCACCAATGGTGCAAAGACGGCCTGTTTTTCTGATGGCGCGCTCAGCGTCGCGCTTACCCCGCCCATAACCGCCGCCCATAGCACCACCGGCGCGGGCGATGTATTTATGGCCGCCCATATCGCGGCGGGCGGCGATGATGTATCTCCCACAGCCCGTTTGCAAATCGCAATTGATGCCTCCGCGCGTCATATCTCAAGAAAGCTCTCCTAATGGCTCCGCTTAAATTTTCTAACGAAATCATGGCCGCCCGCGCGGCGGGCCAGCCGATTGTGGCGCTGGAAAGCACGATCATCACCCATGGCATGCCCTATCCGCAAAATGTGGAGACCGCCGAGATGGTGGAAGCGGATATTCGCGAAGCGGGGGCCGTGCCGGCCACGATTGCGATCATGGACGGGCAAATCCATATCGGGCTGGAGCCAAGCGAGCTGCAAACCCTGGCGCAGGCCAAAAACGTCGCCAAGCTTTCCCGCGCCGATCTGGCCTTTGCGCTGGCCACGGGGCAAACCGGAGCCACCACGGTGGCCGCCACCATGATTTGCGCCCATCTTGCGGGGATTGCGGTATTTGCCACCGGCGGCATTGGCGGTGTGCATCGCGGGGCCTCGGACAGCTTTGACATTTCCGCCGACCTTGAGGAACTGGCACAAACGCCGGTCACGGTGGTGGCCGCCGGGGCCAAGGCTATTCTGGACCTGCCCAAAACCATGGAAGTGCTGGAAACGCGCGGCGTGCCGGTGATTGCCTATGGGCAGGATGTTTTGCCCGCCTTTTGGTCTCGGACATCCGGTCTGCCGGCGCCATTGCGCGCCGATAGCGCCGCCGAGATTGCCGCCAGCCACGCCATGCGCGCCCGCCTTGGCCTGCCGGGCGGGCAGCTGATCGCCAATCCGATACCGCTTGCGGCCGAAATCCCTGCCGAAGCTTTGCGCCCCCATATCGAGCAAGCTCTGCGAGAGGCGGGCGAGCAGGCCATCGCGGCCAAAGCGGTAACGCCATTTTTGCTACAGCGGATATTCGAGCTGACGGGGGGCGCGTCTCTTACCGCCAATATCGCGCTGGTGCGCAACAATGCCCGCTTGGCGGCAGCCATCGCCATCGAAATTAACGCCGGTTAGAGCTTGCAACGCGCGCAGTCAGCCCCTACCTCTTGAATAAATCGCCACGCGAGGGGTTCCATGGCCAAGAAAAACAAAACCAAGCGCAAAAAGGCGTCTTTCTTCCACCGCACACGAACCAATTTTTTCACCGGTGTGGTGATTGTTGCGCCCGTAATGCTGACCTTTTATCTGATCTGGTGGGCCATTGGTGTGGTCGATCGCCTGATCGTGCCCTGGGTGCCAAAAATATATAACCCCTCCACCTATCTCGGGGTGGATATCGCCGGTTTTGGCGTGATTGTATTCC
>WFUK01000139.1 GCA_015485015.1 Paracoccaceae bacterium
CCCTAAACACCTAGGCGCCTCATGCGGGTCGAGCTTCAGCTCTATCAGCAGCGACCCCCGCCGCCCCACAATCATCTCCAACGCGGCCTCTAGCTCGGCCTCTGTTTGCACCATAACCCCTTCCCTTCCCCCGCAACATCTGCAATCCTAGCCGCTCCCGAACCACAGGACCAATGCCATGAGCCCCAAGCCTCGCCGTTTCCCTGATGCCCGCTGCGATATTGCCAAAGCCAGCGATGTCGTCAGCACCCCGCAAACCCGCGCGCCGACCTATCGCCTCGCCTTTGCCGACGATGATTTTATGCTGCGCGACGAGCTGCGGCCCCTGCGCCTGCAACTTGAGCTGCTCAAGCCCGAGCTGGCGCTGACGGAAGCCGGGGTGGAAAGCACCGTGGTGTTGTTTGGCGGCGCGCGTATACCGGACCCGGATTTCAAGGAAAATGCCCGCACCGAAACACTGGCGGGGCTGTCACAGTATTATACCGAAGCACGCAAATTTGCCCGCATTTGCACCGAGGAAAGCCTGAAAACCGGCGGCAAGGATTATGTGGTTTGCACCGGCGGCGGGCCGGGGGTTATGGAGGCAGGCAACCGTGGCGCGGCGGATGTCGGCGGCAAATCGGTGAGCCTGAACATCGTGCTGCCCCACGAGCAATCGCCCAACCAATACGCCACGCCGGAGCTGTGCTTTAACTTCCACTATTTCGCCATCCGCAAAATGCATTTCCTGATGCGCGCCAAGGCGATTGCCGCTTTCCCCGGTGGCTTTGGCACTATGGACGAGCTGTTTGAAGCCCTGACCCTGATCCAGACCAAACGCATGGAGCCGATGCCGATATTGCTGTTTGGCAAGGCCTTCTGGCAGAAAATCATCAACTGGGACGCGTTGGCCGATGCGGGCACGATTTCTGACAGCGACCTCGACCTGTTCCACTTTGTGGACACAGGCGAAGAAGCGTGGGAGATTGTGAAAGGCTGGCAGGGGTAGAGACTATTGTGAGAGCCGAGTTATAGAGTTTTTACCCCGTTGATTTCGAAGAGTGGCACTATTGGCCTGAGGACGAAGATGATTTCGGATTTCCGGCTGAAGCTCTGATCGGCCCGAAAGACGGTAGAGGAGAAGGAATATACAATTTTTGAGCTTGCTCACCTAAATGGTTCGCAAAAAACAAAATAGCAAAACCCCGATTTGTGCGCCATTATTTCTTTATGAATGAATATGGTGAAACGACATTGAAGCAGCTCGTAACGGACTTTGTAAATAACACAACAGCCAAAACATGAAACGGTATCACTGAAAAATTATCGAGGTTTATGTTTTCGGAGTTTGAAGATTATCAAGAAAGCCCAAAGCCCAAAAAATTTCCGCGGAAATACCGAGATCGTCTCGCACTCTTGCACTATGCCCCCCATGAAACACAACCGAACCCTGCTGCAAAACCTGCCCGATGCCAAGGTTCTACTCGCGGATAAAGGCTACGATGCCAACTGGTTTCATGACGGCCTGATCGGGCGCGGCATTACCCCGTGCATCCCGCCAAGGGCCATGCGGAAACACCCGCAACCTACTGTAAAACTACTGCTTTCTCGAAAATAATTAAACTTCCATGCAGATATACTTCATCTCCAGATAATCCTCGACCCCGTGATGGGAGCCTTCGCGGCCAAGGCCGGATTGTTTGACTCCGCCAAAAGGGGCGACTTCGGTTGAGATCAGGCCGGCATTCACCCCGACCATGCCATATTCCAGCGCCTCCGCCACCCGCCAAACGCGGCTAAGGTTATTGGCATAGAAATAGCTGGCAAGGCCAAAAATGGTATCATTGGCCTGCTCGATCACGTCATCCTCGTCGGTGAAGCGGAAAAGCGGCGCGACGGGACCGAAGGTTTCGTCATTGGTGACAACCATATCGCGGGTCACGCCGGTCAGGATGGTTGGCTCGAAAAACGTGCCGCCAAGCGCGTGCCGATGGCCGCCGGTGGTTACGGTTGCGCCTTTGGCGGTGGCGTCGGCGATATGGGCCTCGACCTTTTCCACCGCAGCCTGGGTGATCAGCGGGCCAGTGATAGTGCCGGTCTCAAAGCCGTCCCCGACCTTCATGCGCGCCACCGCTTCGGCCAGCTTGGCGGCAAAGGCGTCATAAATGCCGTCTTGCACATAAATCCGGTTGGCGCAGACGCAGGTTTGGCCATTATTGCGGTATTTGGCGATCATCGCGCCCTCGACGGCGGCCTCAATATCGGCATCGTCAAATACGATAAACGGCGCGTTCCCCCCCAACTCCATCGACATTTTCATAACCCGCGCCGCGCCTTGCGCCAGCAAAATCCGCCCGACCTGCGTGGAGCCGGTAAAGGTAAGCTTGCGGACCTTCGGATTGGAGGTGAATTCCTGCCCGATATCGGCCGCCGCCGAGGAGGGCACTACCGAAAACACACCTTTCGGCACGCCCGCCCGCTCGGCCAATAGCGCCATAGCCAGCGCCGAAAGCGGGGTTTCGGCGGCGGGTTTGGCAACAAAAGCGCAGCCAACCGCCAGCGCAGGGCCGGCTTTGCGCGCGATCATGGCGTTGGGAAAATTCCACGGGGTGATCGAGGCGACCACACCCACCGGCTGTTTGAGAACGATAATCCGCTTGCTGGGCTGATGGCCCGGAATAGTCTCGCCATATACCCGCTTGGCTTCCTCGGAAAACCATTCGATAAAGCTGGCCCCATAAAGGATTTCGCCCTTGGCCTCGGGCAGTGGCTTGCCCATTTCTGCCGTGAGAATCGCCCCGAGATCATCAGCGCTTTCCACCATCAGCTCATACCATTTGCGCAGCACGGCGGCGCGCTCTTTGCCGGTGCGGGCGGCCCATGGTTTTTGCGCGATATAGGCGGCTTCAATGGCGCGGGTGGTTTCCGCCACGCCACAATCCGCGACCTTGGCAATCACATCGCCACGCGCGGGGTTGGTGACGTCTAGGGTGTTGCCTTGGTCGGCATCGACCCATTCACCAGCGATAAACGCCTTGGTGATCAGCAGGGACGGGTCTTTTAAGCGGCTGGCGAGTTCGGTTTTGTCGAGCATCGGGTTTCTCCATATAGTTTCGGTCAGGATGCGGGGAAGCGGCCGGTTTCGCAAGCAGATTTGGCGGATTTGGAGGCGAAATATCCGGCGTGACGGTGGGGTAGAACCCCATCCTACCGAAGTTGGCGCGAGGCTTCCCCGATCGCGATCCCCGCAGACACCGCAACATTCAGCGAGCGGCCTCCGCCGGGCATGGGGATAATCAGGCGCGCATCGCAGGCGCTGGCCACCTCTGCTGGCACCCCTGCGCTTTCGCGGCCCATCATCAGGGTATCGCCCGCCTGAAATTGAAAATCCCATAGTGGTATGGCGGCTTTGGTTGACATGAGAATCAGCCGGCCCGTTTGTTGCGCTTGAAAGCTCTCCCACGAGGCGTGGCGGGTGATATCGGCGATATCGGCATAATCCATCGCCGAACGGCGCAGCGCTTTTACCGAAAATGGAAATCCGCAGGGTTCGATGACATCGATTCCGGCATCAAAACAGGCAGCAAGGCGAATCATTGTGCCTAAGTTGGGCGCAATATCGGGCTGAAAGGCGGCTATTCTCAGGTTTTGGGCCATTATTTCCACTTTCTTTAGGCATGCGGCGCAAAGTCCGCTGGACCGCGCGCCATGTCGGGTGTATTCGGTTCAGGCAAGGCCTGCAATCTACGGGCTCATAATGTATATCCAGCCCGAAACTGGGCAATAACAAGGGGGGACGTCCATTGTCTCACGCAGAAGATAAAGGTTCGCGCCGCGATTTCTTATATGTCGCGACCGCCTCTACCGGCGCAGTGGCGCTTGGGGCCGCGGTTTGGCCGCTCGTTGACCAGATGAATGCCAGTGCCGATGTTCAGGCGCTCGCATCCAAAGAAGTTGATATTTCAAACATCGAAGTGGGCACGCAGCTCACGGTGAAATGGCTCGGCAAGCCGGTTTTCTTCCGGCATCGCACCGATGAAGAGATCGAAGCCAGCCGCAACACGCCGCTGGAAGATTTGAAAGACCCGACCTCGCAGAACAATACAAAATGGGAATCGGATGCTTCGGATGTCAACCGCGCGCTGGATGAAGACGGCAAATGGCTGGTGATGATCGGGGTTTGCACCCATTTGGGTTGTATCCCGCTTGGCGGCGCTTCCGGTGATTTCGGTGGCTGGTTTTGCCCGTGCCACGGTTCGCATTATGATACGGCTGGCCGTATTCGCAAGGGGCCTGCCCCGCTCAACCTTCTGGTGCCGGATGCAGCGTTTCTGTCCGATACCGTCATTAAACTAGGCTAAGGGAGAACATCATGGGTGGTATCCCACACGATAAATACGAGCCAAAGACCAAACCGGAAAAATGGCTCCACTCGCGTCTCCCTATTGTAGGGCTGATCTATGATACAATCATGATCCCGACGCCGAAAAACCTGAACTGGATGTGGATCTGGGGCATTGTATTGGCGTTTACGCTGGTTGTCCAAATCGTCACCGGTATCATTTTGGCGATGCACTATACGCCAAATGTGAATATGGCTTTCCAATCGGTTGAGCATATCATGCGCAACGTGAATGGCGGCTGGCTCTTGCGCTATGTCCATATGAACGGCGCAACGCTATTCTTTATCGCGGTATATCTGCATATCTTCCGTGGCCTTTATTATGGCTCCTATAAAGCCCCGCGCGAGGTGACATGGATCATCGGCATGCTGATTTATCTTGCCATGATGGCCACCGGCTTCCTGGGTTATGTGCTGCCATGGGGGCAAATGTCCTTCTGGGGTGCGACCGTGATCACCGGCCTGTTTGGCGCGATCCCGGGCATTGGCGAAAGCATTCAGGCCTGGCTCCTTGGCGGGCCATCGGTGGATAACGCTACGCTGAACCGCTTTTTCTCGCTGCACTATTTGCTGCCATTTGTGATTGTTGCCCTTGTGGCGCTGCATATCTGGGCGTTTCACACCACGGGCAACAGCAATCCGACCGGGGTCGAGGTTCGCCGTGGTTCCAAGGCTGAAGCGGAAAAAGACACCCTGCCATTCTGGCCTTATTTTGTGATCAAGGATCTCTATGCGCTGGTTGTAGTGCTGGTTGTTTTTGCTGCCGTCGTCGGCTTTATGCCGAATTTCTTTGGCGAGCCGGATAACTATATCATGGCCGACCCGTTGAAAACGCCGGCGGAAATTGTGCCGCAATGGTATTACCTGCCCTTCTACGCTATTTTGCGCGCCTTCACCGATGATGTATGGGCGGTGCAATTCGCCTCGTTTATCTCGGGTGGCATTATCGACGCAAAATTCTTCGGTGTGGTTGCGATGTTTGGTTCGATCTTTGTGATGGCGCTGGTGCCATGGCTCGATACATCAAAAGTGCGTTCGGGTCGTTTCCGCCCTGCTTTCCGGTTTTTCTTCTGGATATTGGCGTTTGACTTCATGTTCCTGATGTGGCTGGGCGCTCGCCCTGCATATGAACCGTATTCAACCTTCGCCCTCATTGGCTCCACCTATTGGTTCGCCTACTTCCTGATTATCCTGCCGCTATTGGGGGTATTTGAACGCCCGCAAACGCCACCGGATACCATTGAAGCAGATTTTGACAGCCACTATCCGCCAAAACCGGCCGAATAAGCTCACACGAGAGGACATTTACAATGTTTACGAAAACACTCCTTTCCGCCTTCTTGGCGCTGGGCCTTGGCACCGCCGGCTTTGCCGAAGTGGAAGAACCGGAAATCGAAGATATCGCCTTCAGCTTTGAGGGCGTATTCGGAAAGTTCGAAGAGGAACAGCTTCAACGCGGTTTGCAGGTCTACACAGATGTATGTGCGGCTTGCCACGGTTTGAATCTGGTCTATTACCGGAACCTCGGTGATGAGGGCGGGCCAGCCATGGCCGAAGATCAGGTGAAAGCCTATGCCGCCCAATTCGAAACCTTCGATCCCGAGCTGGACGATTTCCGCCCCGCGATCCCGTCGGACAATTTTTTCGATAGCGGTATGGAGACAGCCCCTGATCTTTCGATGATGGCCAAGGCGCGCAAGGGCTTTCGCGGTCCATATGGGTTGGCGTTTAATCCGCTGTTTCGCGGGGTAGGTGGCCCTGAATATATCGCGGCTCTCCTCTCCTCCTATACCGGCGAAGAAAAAGAAGAAGCCGGCGCGATTCTTTATGAAAACACCGCCTTCCCCGGTGGCTGGATCGGCATGCCCCCGCCGCTTTCCGATGAGTTGGTCGAGTTTGAACCGGCCCATAAAAACGATGTTGAATCGATGTCTGAAGATGTAGCGGCTTTCTTGATGTGGACGGCTGAACCAAAGCTGATGGCGCGGAAAAAAGCCGGCCTTGTGGCGGTGCTATTCCTCAGCTTCCTTGCGGTTATGCTTTATCTGACCAACAAGAAAATCTGGGCAAAAGCCAAGCGCAAAGACTAGGGTTTTTGCAATCGATAGGAAAAGGGCGGTCTTTCGGGGCCGCCCTTTTTCGTTACTATGGCGCGGGTGAACTGCCCAAATAGGAGGTCAGCGCTGGTGATGGATCGTGAAAAAACGCCCCAGTTTCCACAGGTGCATGGGCCTTACCCTCATCCACATACACAATATTCGCCGCAATATGCCGCGCATCTTCCGGCGCATGGGTGACCAGCAATAGCGTTGCGCCCAGCTCGGCGCGCAGGCTTTCAACCAGCTTCAGCATATC
>WFUK01000140.1 GCA_015485015.1 Paracoccaceae bacterium
GCAGGCAACTGCAATACCTGAATTCAATCTATAGGATAATACCATGAAACTGCTTAATAAATCCGCCCTCGCCGCGTTAGCGATCTCTATCCCTGTGCAAGCATTTGCCGACCCATCCGGCGCCTATGGCTCTATGGGCTATGGCATGGGCTATGGCGGCTGGTTCTTCGGCCCGCTTATGATGATCGTGTTTTTCGGGCTGATCATAGCTGCCGTCATCGGGGCCTTGCGCCTGTTCGGGCTTGGCTCGAATTCGCAGAGCAACCGCGCGCTGGATATACTGGACGAGCGCTATGCCAGCGGCGAGCTGGACGAGGCCGAATACGCTTCGCGCAAAAAAGCCCTCAAAGCCTGAATCCTGAATACAGGCCCATACTATCTCGGCCCAGCATGGGCCGACCCCCTTCTTTTGGAGACTCAAAAAATGACTAAATCTTTATCCCTCGGCACCGCTTTGGCCCTGCTTTTGGCCACCACCTCAATCGCCGCACCCTTGGTATATATCCCCGTTGGCAATGCCGGAAAAATCGAAGTGGTAGATGCCGCCACCGGCACAATCATCAACGAATTCGGGGGGCTTGAGGCCGTGCATGGCCTCGCTGGAACCCCTGACGGGGCGCTCCTGATTGCGGGCAGCTATGCCGAGCGCGAGCCGGGCGTGGCCGCTGTGCCAAAGCCCGATGGCGTGACCGAGGAAGACCATGCCGCGCACCATATGGCGGCGGATCCGAATGCCGAAAACCCCGCTGAAATGGTCAGCACGGTTTCGATCCTGCGCACAGATACCGGCGAGCTGGTCCGCACGGTTGATGTGCCGGGCGCGGTGCATCATGTTACCACCTCGCCCGATGGCCGCTTTGCTGCCGTCACCCAGCCCGCCTATGATGCGGTCAGCGTGATTGATCTGCAAACCTATGAGGTCACCACGATTCAAACCGACGCTTTGCCCAATTACATGGTGTTTAGCGCCGATAGCCAAAGCCTCTATGTCAGCAATGCGGGCGAGGATACCATCTCGGTAATCGGCACCACGCACTGGATGGTGCAAAGCAAAATCGCCACCGGCACCACGCCCGAGCATATGGTTTTATCCGCCGATGGCCGCATGCTTTATGTCAATAATAACGATGATGGCTCTGTCAGCGCCATTGCGCTGGCCACCGGTGCTATGGTCGATACCTTTGCGATCGGCGAGCGCCTGCACGGGCTGGATATCACCTCGGACGGCGCGGCCCTGCTGGTCGCCGAGCGCGACGGCGATAACGTGGCGCGGGTTGATCTGGCCAGCGGCGTGGTTAGCAAGCAGGCGATGGGACCGTCGCCTTATCATATGACCACCATTGCCGGCACCGATCTGGCCTATGTCAGCAGCTCGGATGAAGCGGTGATGAAAATCATCAACCAAGACGATCTCTCGCTGGTTGGGAAGATCGAAATCGGTGATGTCGGCCACCAGATGGTGGTCGGGCAATAACCCCGCCTGAAAATGGCGCATCCGGTTTTCGGGTGCGCCACCCCGGGATGCTACCCCTCCGAAACCCCCGCCTGATCAAAGGTCGCCATGCCCGAATGACAAGCCAGCGCCGCTTTCACAATCGATATGGCCAGCGCCCCGCCCGAGGCCTCGCCCAGCCGCAATCCCAGATCCAGCAATGGCTTTTTCTCCAGCTTTTCCAGCAATCGCGCATGGGCCTGCTCGTCTGACAAATGCGCCGCAAGGCAATGATCCAGCGCCCCCGCCGAGATCTTGAACAGGCAAGCCGCCGCCGCCGTGCAGATAAAGCCATCCAGCAGCACCGGAATCCGCATCATCCGCGCCCGCGCCATCGCGCCGACCATGGCGGCGATCTCCCGCCCGCCAAGGCAGCGCAGGGTTTCCAGCCCCGAGGATACCGCCTGCCGCGCCACTGCCTTTTCCACCACCTCGATCTTGCGCGCCAAGCCGGGATCATCCACCCCCGTGCCGCGCCCGACCCAATCCTGCGCCGCGCCACCAAACAGCGCCAATGATATCGCCGCCGCGCTTGTGGTATTGCCAATGCCCATTTCGCCCACCACCAGAAGATCAGCCAACGGGTCCACCGCATCCCAGCCCTGCTGCAAGGCCGCCACGGTTTCCGAGGCGCTCATCGCTGGCTCTTGGGTGAAATCCCTGGTTGGATTATCCAGCTCCAGCGCGATCACCTTCAGCTTGGCCCCCGCCACATCGCATAGCTGGTTGATCGCCGCGCCGCCCGCCTCGAAATTCCCCACCATTTGCGCCGTTACCTCGGCGGGAAAGGCCGAAA
>WFUK01000141.1 GCA_015485015.1 Paracoccaceae bacterium
AAGACGAGGTGAAAGCCGCCTTTAAGGATGGCCGCCTTGATGGCGATGCGGTGGTTGTTGTGCGCTTTCAGGGACCAAAGGCCAACGGGATGCCGGAGCTGCACTCATTGTCGCCAGTGCTGGGCATTCTGCAAGGGCGCGGCTATAGAATCGCGCTGGTTACCGATGGCCGGATGTCTGGCGCGTCGGGCAAGGTGCCTTCGGCGATTCATGTCTCGCCCGAGGCGATGGATGGCGGGGTGATCGCCAAGCTGCAAGATGGTGATATGGTGCGAGTGGATGCGGTAAACGGCAGGCTGGAGGTGCTTGATGAGGCCGTGCTGGCGCGCGAAGCCGCCACCGCCGACCTTTCTGCCAACGAGAGCGGCACAGGCCGCGAGATGTTCGAGGTTTTCCGCCGATTTGTCGGCTCCGCTGAAACAGGAGCCAGCGTGATATGATTAAAACCATTGAAGAACTGGAGGCGCTATACGGCATGCCCAAAGCGCCATCGCTGATCAAGGTCGCCACCGAGATCACCCCGAGCTACCGCGCCTATATCGAGGCTGCCCCCTTTGTGGCGCTGGCCACCGTTGGGCCGGAAGGCACCGATTGCACCCCGCGCGGTGATCAGGGGCAGGTGGTGTTTATCGAGGATAGCCACACCCTCGCCCTGCCCGATTGGCGCGGCAATGACCGCATAGATACCCTGCGCAATGTGGTGCGCGACGGGCGGGTCTCGCTGATGTTTATGGTGCCGGGATCTTTGACGATTGTGCGGGTCAATGGCCGCGCCACGCTAAGCGCCGAGGCTGAAAAGCTGGCGCAATATGGCAAGGCGGGCAAGCTGCCGCGCACGGTGATGCTGATCCGGATCGAAGAGCTGTATTTCCAATGCGCCCGCGCGGTGATGCGAGCTGACCTTTGGAACGCGGCCAACACGCCAAGCCTGCCAACCGCAGGCGATATTCTCCACGAAATGACCTCGGGGGAATTTGAAGGCAAGACCTATGATGAAACCTGGCCCGAGCGGGCCGCAAAAACCCTGTGGTGACCCAATGAGCCTGACCCCGAAAGACGCCTGCAAGCGCACCCGCGAAATCTGTGAACTGGCCCCGATTGTGCCGGTATTGGTAGTGGAAAACGCCAAGGATGCCCGCCCTTTGGCCGAGGCTTTGGTGGCTGGTGGCCTGCCCGCGCTGGAGGTGACCCTGCGCAGCGATGCCGCCCTTGAGGCCATTGCGGAAATGGCCAAGGTGAAAGGCGGCGTGGTGGGGGCCGGCACCTTGATCACGCCTCGCGATGTCGAAAACGCCGTGGCGGCGGGGGCGCAATTTGGGGTGTCTCCCGGGGTGACGGAGGAACTGATCGCGGCCTGTGAGACCCACGGGCTGCCACTGCTGGCAGGGGCGGCCACGGCCTCAGAGGCCATGCAAATGCTGGCGCGGGGCTATGATTTACTGAAGTTCTTCCCTGCCGAGGCTTCAGGCGGGGCCAAGGCGCTGAAGGCCATCGGCGCGCCGCTGCCGCAAATCAGTTTTTGTCCGACAGGGGGTGTCTCTTTGGCCAATGCTCATGAATATTTAAGCCTTTCCAATGTAATTTGTGCCGGAGGTTCTTGGGTTGCCCCGAAAAACCTTGTTGCAGCGGGGGATTGGGCTGGGATAGAACGCTTGGCGAGAGACGCCAGCCAATTAGGGGCATAGCAAGCATGGACAGTATTTGGCGGAGGCTCCGCAGTAATCGCACCGCGAGCGCGGACCGCACGATCCTGTCATTGTTTGACGATCCCGCGCGCTTTGATGATTTCAGCATCAGCACGGATGGCATGCTGCTGGATTATTCCAAAACCTCGATCGATAAAGACGCGCGCGCATTGCTGGTTGAGCTGGCCGAGGCCGCAGGGGTGGAAAGCCATCGCGACGCCATGTTTAGCGGTGAAAGAATTAACACCTCGGAAGATCGTGCCGTGCTGCACACCGCCTTGCGCAATCAAAATGGTGCAGTGCGGCTGGATGGCCGCGATGTGATGCCGGAGGTTCGCGCCACGCTGGCCCGCATGGCGCGGTTTGCCAATGCGCTCCGGAATGGCGAGATCAAGGCCGCGGATGGGGGGCCGATTACCGAGGTGATCAGCATCGGTATTGGTGGCTCCGATCTTGGCCCCGCGATGGGGGTAAAGGCGCTCGGGGCCTATCATGACGGGCCGAAAATCCGGTTTGTATCCAATATTGACGGCGCACATTTCACCGAAGCCAGCAAGCGGGTGGACCCTGCGCGCACCTTGGTGATCGTCGCCTCCAAATCCTTTACCACCGTTGAAACCATGATCAATGCCGAGACCGCCAAAAGCTGGCTCGGCACACGGGCGCAAAGCCAGATGGTGGCGATCTCTTCGGCGCTGGATAAAACCACCGCCTTTGGCATTCCGCCCGAGCGGGTGTTTGGCTTTGCCGATTGGGTCGGCGGGCGCTATTCCATGTGGGGACCAATTGGCCTGCCGATCATGCTGGCGGTCGGGCCGGATGCGTTTCACGAATTTCTGGATGGCGGCTACGCGATGGATCAGCATTTCCGCCACGCGCCTCTGGTGGAAAATATGCCTGTGATGCTGGCGCTCACCGGCATCTGGCACCGCAATATCTGCGATTATCCCACCCGCGCCACGCTGCCCTATGATCAGCGCCTGTCCCGCCTGCCCGCCTATTTGCAGCAGCTCGATATGGAGAGCAATGGCAAATGCGTAACGCAGGATGGCGCGCCCGTTAGCGAGCTTACGGGGCCGGTGGTGTGGGGGCAGGCCGGGGTGAATGGCCAGCACGCTTTTTACCAGCTCCTGCATCAGGGCACGAGCGTAATCCCTTGCGAATTCATGATTGCCGCCGAGGGTAGCGAGCCAACCCTGACCCATCATCACGACCTGCTAAAGGCCAATTGCCTCGCGCAATCCGAGGCCCTGATGCGCGGACGCGAAAGCCGCAATATGCGCCCGTGCCGCGAATTCCCGGGGAACCGCCCCTCGACCACGCTGGCCTATAAAAAGCTCACCCCGTTCGCCCTTGGCCAGATGATCTCGCTTTATGAGCATCGGGTATTTGTGGAGGGGGTGATCTGGGGGATAAATTCCTTTGATCAATGGGGCGTGGAGCTGGGCAAAGAAATGGCCACCGCGCTGGTGCCTTTGGTGCGGGGCGGTGATGCGTCGGATAAAGACGGCTCGACCCAAGGCCTGCTCAGGGCGCTGGATGCAAGCTGAATTCATCTATGCGCCCCCCGTTGGCCCGCTGGAAATCCTGCATCAAGACGATGATATTCTGGTGCTGAACAAGCCCTCCGGCCTGCTTTCGGTGCCCGGCAAGGCAGCCAGGCATAGCGATTGTCTGGAAAGCCGCGCCAAGGCGGATTTCCCCGAGGCGCTCTTGGTTCATCGGCTGGATATGGACACTTCGGGCGTGATGATCTTTGCGCTCAACAAGCCCGCCCAGCGGCATCTCGGCCTGCAATTCGAGCGGCGGCATACGGTAAAAACCTATGAGGCGCTGGTATGGGGGCAGCCCGAAGACGCGGGCGAAGTGAACCTGCCGCTGATCGTGGATTGGCCAAACCGCCCCTTGCAGATGGTGGATCACGAGCGCGGCAAACCCGCCCATACCGGATGGGAGGTGATGGCGCGGAAAGCCACCCACGCGCGCCTGCGGCTAAGGCCAACCACGGGGCGCAGCCATCAGCTTCGGGTGCATATGCTGGCGCTTGGGCATCCCATATTGGGAGATCGGTTCTATGCCACGGGCGAAGCTCTCAAAGCCGCGCCGCGCCTCTGCCTGCATGCAAAGGCGCTGGAAATATTTCACCCCGTCGGCGGCGCGCGCCTAGCCTTTCACGCCCCCTGCCCGTTTTAATTGGCGGTCAGGATGAGCGGAAGCCGCGCCAATGTGTTATCGGATTGGCCGGACACATAGCGGATTTCATAATTACCGGGAATATCGGGAGATCGCACCTCCAGCACCGGGCCTTCAGTGGTATAGGCGTAATCATTATACTGACCCTCGCCAGCATCGGACGCAACGATGGTGATATAATCCCGCGCCGCATTCGGACCTTTCCAGCGAATCTCGATATTCGATCCGGCAATGGCGCTGGCGGTGGCTTCGAGGCTGACTGCCACCGCCTCGAGCATAAGCGGACGGCTGACCAATGTGGCGTTGGACTGGCCCGATACATAGCGGATCTCGTATTCGCCCGCCGCATCGGGGGCGGTTACGCTCACGGGGCTGCCCTCAGACGTATAGGCGTAATCGTTATATTTGCCCTCCCGCGCACCCGCTTCAACGATGGTGATGAAGTCCCGTGCGTTATTCGGCCCTTGCCAGATGATCTCGATCGCGCCACCTGCGGGG
>WFUK01000142.1 GCA_015485015.1 Paracoccaceae bacterium
AAGCGAATTTTGCTAAAATGATTTTGAAGGAAAAACCGCGCCAAATACTGCGAAACTGCGCACGGTGCTCGCCATGTGCTCGCCAAGCAAAAATGGACTTTTGGTAAATGACGTGTAAGTTATTGATTCCATTGGTGACCCCGACAGGATTCGAACCTGTGGCCTGCTGATTAGAAGTCAGCTGCTCTATCCAGCTGAGCTACGGGGCCAAAATTGGTGGTTGGATCAATGCGTCCAGACAGAGCGGCGATTGTGGGCGAAGTTTTCGGCATACCCGCCTTGGCGCACCAGCGGTTTGCGTTTGTGCGGCTCCACTACGGTATAATCAAGCCCTGCATTTTGCGCATAGGCCTCGGCAGCCTCTTTGCTTTCAAAATTCAAGCGGGTTTGCGATTGCACGTCGCTAGAGCTGGTCCACCCCATCAAAGGATCAAGGCTTCGCGCGGCGCTTGATAAAAACTCAAGCCTCCACGTTTTGGTGTTTCCCTGTCCGGATTGCATGGCATTGCGGGCGGGTTGGTAGATTCGTGCTGTCATCCGATTGCCTTTTGAAAACTTGGTTTGTTATCGCCAATCAACGGGCCGAGTGCAAGGGAAATTGGGAATTGCAAGGAAGTTACCGACCCGATGTGAGGGAGCGAGGGGTGGGTGGGTTCGTTTCACACCAAGCCGGTAACTACCACTTGCAATGCCAATTAACCAAACCAAGCCGGACAATACAAGAACAAATTATCGCAAAAGTTGCCATAACTGCGTAAAAAGCCACCTAAACGGTTAACTTGTTGTTAACTTATGGCTAGTTTTCCTAAAATTGTCGCTAATTTCGCTTGTAGGCGAACAAAAAGAGACCAAAATAGCCGCGAGGAGATTCGCATGCAAAACCCGCCAGATAAAAACCAGAGCGCCACCCCTCCCGTTGAAAAGCTTGAAGGCGGCAAACCGATCATCCTGCACACCCCGTTTCAGCCAGCCGGCGATCAGCCCACCGCGATCAAAGATCTGGTGGAGGGCATCAATGCCGGCGAGAAAAATCAGGTGTTGCTCGGCGCGACCGGCACGGGCAAAACCTTCACCATGGCCAAAATCATCGAGGCCACCCAGCGCCCCGCCATTATCCTTGCCCCGAATAAAACCCTCGCCGCCCAGCTTTATGGCGAGATGAAAGGCTTTTTCCCCGAAAACGCCGTCGAGTATTTTGTCAGTTTTTATGACTATTACCAGCCCGAGGCTTATGTGGCGCGCTCCGATACCTTTATCGAAAAGGAAAGCCAGATCAACGAGCAGATCGACCGGATGCGCCACTCCGCCACCCGCGCTTTGCTGGAGCGGGATGATGTGATTATCGTCGCCTCGGTCAGCTGCATTTATGGCATTGGCAGTGTCGAAACCTACGGCGCGATGACGCAAGATCTGATTGTGGGCGAGGCCTATGACCAGCGCCATATCATGCAAGAGCTGATCGCCCAGCAATATAAGCGCAACGACCAAGCCTTCCAGCGCGGCTCTTTTCGGGTGCGCGGCGATAGTCTGGAATTATGGCCCGCCCACCTTGATGATCGCGGCTGGCGGTTTTCGTTTTTTGGCGACGAGCTGGAAAAAATCACCGAGTTTGACACCCTGACTGCCGAGAAAACCGGCACGCTGGAGAAGGTGCGCATCTATGCAAACTCCCATTACGTAACCCCGCGCCCGACCCTCAATCAGGCGATACTCAAGATCAAGGCCGAGCTGCGCTTGACGCTGGATAAATTCGTTGGCGAGGGCAAGCTTCTGGAAGCCCAGCGGCTGGAGCAGCGCACCAATTTTGATCTCGAAATGCTGGAAGCCTCGGGGTTTTGCAACGGGATCGAGAATTATTCCCGCTATCTAACCGGCCGTGCGCCCGGTGAGCCACCCCCCACGCTATTTGAATATATCCCTGATAATGCCATTGTATTTGCCGATGAAAGCCATGTAAGCGTGCCGCAAATCGGTGGCATGTATAAGGGTGACTTCCGGCGCAAATCCACCCTTGCCGAGCATGGCTTCCGCCTGCCGAGCTGCATGGATAACCGCCCGCTGAAATTCGAGGAATGGGACGCCATGCGCCCGCGTTCGATTTTTGTATCCGCCACGCCGCAAAAGTGGGAGCTGGAGCAATCGGGCGGGGTATTTGCCGAGCAGATCATCCGGCCCACCGGCCTCCTCGACCCCGAGATCGAAATCCGGCCTGTGGAAACGCAAGTCGATGATTTGCTCTCCGAAATTCGTATCGTAGCGGCAAAAGACCAGCGTATTTTGGTGACAACCCTGACCAAGCGCATGGCCGAAGACCTGACGGAATACTTGCACGAGCAGGGCATCCGCGTCCGCTATATGCACTCAGATATTGATACCCTTGAGCGCATCGAAATTCTGCGAGACCTGCGCCTCGGGGCGTTTGATGTGCTGATCGGGATCAACCTGCTGCGCGAGGGTTTGGACATTCCGGAATGCGGCTTGGTGGCTATTCTGGACGCCGATAAAGAGGGCTTTCTACGCTCCGAAACCTCGCTGGTGCAAACCATCGGGCGGGCGGCCCGCAACGAGGATGGCCGCGTGATTATGTATGCCGACCGGATTACCGGCAGCATGGAGCGCGCCATAGACGAGACCAACCGCCGCCGCGAAAAGCAGCATGCGTATAATGTAGAACACGGCATCACCCCGCAGACCATCCGCAAAAATGTGGAAGACGTGCTGGATGGGCTGTTTAACGCAGATACAGACCAAAGCCGCGTAACGGCCAAGGTTGATAAGGCCACATACGGGGCCAATCTGAAGGTCCACCTTGAGGCCATGCGCAGCCAAATGCGCAAACATGCGGAAAATCTGGAATTCGAAGACGCTGCCCGCCTGCGCGACGAGGTGCAGCGGCTGGAAGCGGTAGAACTTGCCGTGGCGGATGACCCGCTGGCACGGCAGAGCGCGATTGCAGCGGCCAGCGAAGGGAGATCGACGGCTGGACGGGCCGGAACCACGGTGTTTAAGGGCAAGAGCAAAAGGCGGCGGTGAAGCTTTCCGCCCCTCCAGGCAATTAGGTTGAATTATGCGGGGTCAAATGCTTTAGTAACGGCCAAACATCTCGACGTAAGGTTGCAAATGATCCTATCCAAAACCGCAATTACCATTGGTTTTCTGCTTTCCGCCTGCGAAGCCCTGCCCACAAATGTGCAGCCCTTGAGAGGGGTCGCGCCGGTCAGCATCTCCACCCGGCCCGCACCCCTGTTGCGCAGCTTTGGGA
>WFUK01000143.1 GCA_015485015.1 Paracoccaceae bacterium
GAGCCGGCCCCCGATGCCGCCAGTCGCCCGGCGCTTTCCACCAGCACATCTTCCACCATCACCCCGAACACCCGCCGCAGCGCTTCATGCCGCCGGCGATCCGTAGCCAAGCCGGGATATTTGCCATCCACCTCGGCAAAGCAGCGATCCACAATCGGCAGATGCAGGATATCCTCCACCGTAAAAAGCCCTGCCCGCAAACCGTCATCAAGGTCATGATTATTATAGGCAATATCATCCGCCAGCGCCGCCACCTGCGCTTCGGCACTGGCATAGCTGCCCAGCTCAAGATCAAACATCGCGTTTGCCTCACTCAGCGCATAGGGGATATCACCCCGCACCGGCCCGTTATGCTTGGCAATGCCCTCCAGCGTTTCCCATGTCAGGTTCAGCCCGTCAAATTCGGCGTAATGCTGCTCCAGCGCCGTCACGATGCGGATCGCCTGCGCGTTATGGTCAAAGCCACCGTAAGGCTGCATGCATTCGTCCAGCGCGTCCTCGCCGGTATGGCCAAAGGGGGTGTGGCCCAGATCATGCGCCAGCGCCACCGTTTCCGTCAGCTCCCCGTTCAGGCCGAGTGTGCCGGCGATGGTCCGCGCCACCTGCGCCACCTCGATCGAGTGGGTCAGCCTTGTGCGAAAATGGTCGCCCTCATGCTCGACAAACACCTGCGTTTTATGCTTGAGGCGGCGAAATGCGGTCGAATGGATGATCCGGTCACGGTCGCGCTGAAAGCAGGAGCGATGCGCCGAATGGCCCTCATCCACCAGCCGCCCACGGCTTTTTTCGGGCAAAGATGCGTATTTCGCTAACATGTGACAAGTCTCCACACTTGTATCAGGCCCCAAGCCCGCCTACATTTGCCTGATACACCATGATAGTCAGGTTGAACAGATGCAGCTCACGCTACCCCCCAAAGTAACCCCTCGCGCTTTTGAGCGCCTTGCCGAGATCAATGCAAGCGAAAGCGCCCCGAAAGCGCTACGCATTGCGGTCGAAGGTGGCGGCTGCTCGGGCTTTCAATACGAGATCGAGCTGGATAGCACCCGCGACGATGATATGGTGCTGGAGGGCAGCGGGCAAAAGGTGGTGATCGATCCGGTATCGCTGCCGTTTCTGGCTGATGCCACCATTGATTTCACCGCCGAGCTGATCGGCGCGCGCTTTGTCATCAACAACCCAAACGCCACCTCCAGCTGCGGCTGCGGCACCAGCTTTTCAATGTAATTACCCCTGCCCCGCTTCAGGCTGTAGCTTATTGATGATCTGCCGATCAGCCAGCTCGGGGAAATCCGCCGGATCGAGGCGCTGATAACCATAGGCCGCCGCCACTTCCCAATCGATCAGCTCATTCACCTGCGCGATGGTGGCGGAGGTGAAATACCCTTTCCAGCCCTCATCAGCATAAAACGCTTTGCGCTGCGCAGGCGCGCGGGCATGGGCCTTGGTCGGGGCCTCCACCAGAGCCAACCCGTCCGGCGAAATATCAAAGCCGCGCAAAATCGCCGAGAGGCTCGCAATCGGATCCTGCACAAAATCCTCGAAATGCAGCACCTGCGCCGGCACCCCCGCCTTCGTTGGAAAATCCAGATAGCGCCGCAGCTTGATATTCCATAATTCCATCGGCGAATAGAGGATCGGCTGGATATTCTCCCGCGCCACGCTCAACCATGGCCGCGCGATAAAGGCCGCCATATCCCCGATCCACGGCGCACGGGCATGATAGGGATGCTCCGCCAGCGACCAGATCCAGCTATAAGGATTGCGCACCAGAAAGATCACCGAAGCCTCAAGGCTTTTATAGCTGCCATCTATGCGTGGCGCGGCGTGTTTCCAATCGCTCATGCCGCCGGTTTGCGCGTGCTTTGTGTCTTCCAGCGCATCCATAAACAGCTTGAGCGACATGCCCTTCATATGCTGGCGAATATGGGCTTCCATCTGCGCGCGATCCCCCGGATCCCCGCGCGGCATGGAAAGCGACACCTGCTCCAGCGCCCGCAGCATTTGCATCACCGCGCGGGTGGCGGTGTTGCGCTCGCCAAAAACCTTGAGCTTTCGGGGCTGGTCGCTGGGTTCGGTCAAATCTTCATGCTCTCTCTTGCCTGTTTCCACCCTGCCCCCTAGTTTGGCCAAAACCAGCCGGAGACCGCCATGAAAATCGCCTCGTATAATATCAACGGAATCAAAGCCCGCCTACCCCGCTTGCTGGAGTGGTTAAAAGAGAGTGACGTGGATGTGGCGCTGTTGCAAGAGATCAAATCACAAGACGCGCCTTTCCCGCGCGAGGCGATCGAGGACCTTGGCTATAATGTCGAAACCCACGGGCAGAAGGGCTTTAACGGGGTGGCGATCCTGTCGAAATACCCGATCGAGGATGTGGTGCGCGGCCTGCCGGGGGATGATAGCGACGAACAGGCGCGCTGGATCGAGGCCAGCATCAAGACCGTGCGCATTTGCGGGCTATACCTGCCCAATGGCACCCCCTGTCCGGGGCCGAAATTCGACTATAAACTGGCCTGGATGCAGCGGCTATATGATCGCGCGCAGGCGCTGCTGCAAGGTGAGGAAGTCGCGCTAATGGCCGGAGATTACAACATAATCCCCCAGCCCGAAGACGCCCATAATATCGAGGATTGGCAAGGCGATGCGCTTTATCATCCAAAAAGCGTGGCGGCTTATCGCAGGGTGCAAAATCTCGGCTTCACCGATGCGCTGCGGGCGCTCAACCCCGCGCCGCTCACCTATACATTCTGGGATTTTCAGGCAGGGGCGTGGAACCGCAATAACGGCATTCGCATCGATCATTTCCTCTTATCACCACAAGCGGCGGATCGGCTGAAAGCCTGCGAGATAGACCGCCATATGCGCGGGCGGGAAAAACCCTCGGACCATGTGCCGATCTGGGTCGAGCTGGATATCTAGAGCCAGGCCCTAAGGCTGGCACCAGCGCACATGAAACCAGCCATTCAGCCGCAAGCTGCGGCCAGCGCTTTGCACGGTATCGGCAAA
>WFUK01000144.1 GCA_015485015.1 Paracoccaceae bacterium
CCTCGGTGCCCTTGTTTATCGGCTTTCTGGAAGCGGGGATTCCGCTGGGCGTCACCATGGCCTTCCTGATTGCCTCGCCGATGATCAACGAGGTCGCCGTGGTGGTGCTGGCCGCCACCGTGGGCTGGAAAGTGGCCGCGCTCTATGTGGTCGCAGGGCTGACCGTGGGCATTGTCGGCGGTTTGTTGATCGAGTTTTTCAAGCTGGAAAAATGGGTCGAGGAATACGTCTGGAAAATCCGCATGGGCGAAACCGCCATTCAGCAGGCGCAAGCCGGCTTCAAGGCGCGGCTGGCCTATGCCTGGGAACAGGTCAAGGAAATCGTTGGCCGCATCTGGCTTTATGTGCTGATCGGCGTTGGCCTCGGCGCGGGTCTGCACGGGTTTATCCCGCAGGAATTTTTCGTGAAATACGCCTCGGTGGATAACATCCTCGCCGTGCCAAGCGCAGTGCTAATCGGCATTCCGCTATATTCCAACGCCACCGGCGTGATCCCGATTGTGGATGCCCTGCTCGGCAAAGGTGTGCCCATCGGCACGGTGCTGGCGCTGATGATGTCGGTCGCCGCGATTTCGCTGCCCGAGATGATTATCCTGCGCAAAGTGCTCAAGCCCCAGCTGATCGCCACCTTTACCGGCATCCTGTTTGTGGCTTTCATCGGGGTTGGCTTTTTGTTCAACGCCATACTTGCCTAGGGGAATATCATGGCAAAGATGGAATATAACGTCACCACCACAAGCCGCGCGGGGGAAGATTCCCGCGCGGTGGCCAAGCAGGCCAGCATCGTGCTGGATACGGACATGGCGGGGCGGGTTGACGCCTTTAACCCCGCCGAGCTGCTGCTGGCTGCCGTGGGCACCTGCATGCTGAAATCCATGCAGCGGATCATTCCGATGATCAACTTCGAGATGCAGGGCGCAGAGATCAAACTGCACGGAGTGCGCCAGGACATTCCGCCCAAAATCGAGGAGATCACCTATGCGATTACGGTGGACACCGACGAGAGCGACCAGCGGCTCGCGCTTCTGCACAAGAACCTGCGCAAATACGGCACGATTTATAACACAATCGCGGGGGCTACGGCCCTGAGTGGCACCATTGAAAGGCGCACAAAATGACCTCCCCCCGCCACGCCATCAGTGCAGCCATGCACAAGGAAACCCACTTTGTCACCCGTATCGGCTGGCTTCGCGCCGCCGTAATGGGGGCGAATGACGGCATTGTTTCGACCTCCAGCCTGATCATCGGCGTGGCGGCGGCAGGCAGTTCGCAACCGCAAATATTGCTGGCCGGTGTGGCCGGGCTGATCGCGGGGGCGATGTCTATGGCGGCGGGGGAGTATGTGTCGGTTTCCTCGCAATCGGATAGCGAAAACGCCGACCTTGCCCGCGAAAAAGCCGAGCTGGAGGCGGACCCTGCGGGCGAGCTGCAAGAGCTGGCAGGCATTTACGAGGCGCGGGGCATCTCGCCAGATCTCGCCATGGAGGTCGCCAAAGAGCTGACCGCCAAAGATGTGCTGCAAGCCCATGCGCGGGATGAACTCGGCATTACCGACCTGTCCAAAGCCCGCCCCGTGCAAGCGGCGCTGGCTTCGGCAGCGACGTTTTCCACCGGCGCGGCCCTGCCCTTGGCGGCGGTGGTGCTGGTGGCGCAACCCGATATTATTGCCGCGACCACCATTGCTTCGGTGCTGGTGCTGGCGATGCTGGGCTACGTCTCGGCCAAAACCGGTGGTGCCCCTGTGGGCCGCGCCATTACCCGCGTTACCCTCTGGGGGGCTGCGGCCATGGCTGCCACCGCAGGCGTGGGCTGGCTGTTTGACGTGGCAATGAGTTAATTCAAAATAAAGGAAAGCAATCATGGCACATGATCATGGAACACCGGAAACCGGCGGGCGCTTGGCGATTGTGATCGGGCTTAACGTCGTGATCACCGTGGCGGAGGTAATCGGCGGTATTCTGTCCGGCTCGCTGTCGCAGATCTCCGATGCGCTGCATAATTTCAGCGACGGCATTGCGATTGTGATCGCCTGGATC